>JAGAAE010000052.1 GCA_017615405.1 Clostridia bacterium
CGATAACAACTAAGAACGCAACTACGAGTCCGATAACGGCGACCTTGTGAGCCGAGAAGTTGGCTACAAGCAAATTGAACGCCTGCGGACCGCGGGACAAAATACCCGCAAACAACAGGATCGAAATACCGTTTCCGATGCCCTTGACGTCGATCTGCTCACCGAGCCACATTACAAGCGCCGATCCTGCGGTAAACGCAAGGATGATCGCAATTGAGGCAAAAATGGTCATTCCCTTGCTCTGTTTGATTGAATCTACAAGATATCCGCCGTTTGAATTCTTAAGATAGAAGAAATATGCGGTACCCTGGATCAAAGAGAGAATAACGGTCGTATAACGGGTGATCGCAGCAAGCTTTTTCTGACCCTCTTCGCCTTCCTTTGAAAGACGCTCAAGAGCGGGGATGGCAACGCACAAAAGCTGAATAATGATCGACGCGTTGATGTAGGGAGTAACCGACATCGCGAAGATAGCGCCGTATTCAAGTCCGCCGCCCGTCAGGATCGACAAATAACTGAAAAACTCATTTGTCGAACCGCTTGAAGCAGTCCAAAGTGCTCTGACGTTAATGAACGGAACCGGGATGACCGAACCGATCCTGAAAATAGCAATGATAAACATTGTAAAAAGGATCTTATTCCGAAGTTCTTTTACACGCCACGCATTTTTTATGGTTTCTATCATACTAAATCACCTCTGCCTTTCCGCCTGCGGCATTGATCTTTTCAGCAGCCGAAGCAGAAAATGCGTTAAGATTAACGGTGATCTTCTTGGTTAACTTTCCGTTTCCGAGAACCTTAACCGGCTTATCAGCCTTTTTGATTATTCCTTTTTCCTGAAGGGCTTTCGCGTCAACGACTGCTCCATCCTCGAACACTTCAAGGGCGGCAACGTTTATAGCCAGCCATTCTTCAGCAAAAATATTATTAAAGCCACGCTTAGGAACTCTTCTTTGCAAAGGCATCTGACCACCTTCGAAACCGGGTCTCATACCGTGACCGGCACGAGCCTTTTGTCCCTTATGTCCTTTTCCGGCGGTCTTGCCGTTTCCGGAGCCGTGACCTCTTCCTATACGCTTTGATTCTTTATTAGAACCGAAAGCAGGAGACAATTCATGCAATTTCATTGTTCGCACCTCCTTGTTATATTAGCGGTTTTACCACTCTTTGCGATCAAAAGATCACAAAATTTCATTAAGCCTTGGTAACCGAAACAAGATGCGAGATCTTGTTTATCTTACCCTTAGTCTGATCGTTGTCGGGCTGAACCGAAACGTCTCCGACTTTATGAAGGCCAAGTGCATGAGCAGTTGCAATCTGATCCTTTTTGGAACCAATTGTGCTCTTAACGAGTTTAACAGTAAGGCCGGCAGCCTTTTTCTTTGTTGCCATAGTGCTGCTCCTCCTTAACCTAAGATTTCCTGTGGCTTCTTGCCACGGACAACTGCAACCTGTTCAACGTCACGAAGTGCTGCAAGTCCCGCAACAGTGGCACGAACTACATTGCACGGATTGTTGGAACGCATAGCCTTTGTACGGATATCCTTGATACCAACGGTCTCAACGACGGCACGAACGGCTCCGCCGGCGATAACGCCGGTACCGGGAGCAGCCGGTTTCAAAAGAACACGACCTGCGCCGAATTTACCGATGATCTCGTGGGGAATGGTCGTTCCCTTCAAGGAAACCTTGATAAGGTTTTTCTTAGCGTCCTCTATACCCTTACGGATCGCATCCGGAACTTCGCCGGCTTTACCGAGACCAAAACCTACGATACCGTTTCCGTCGCCTACGACAACGAGTGCCGCAAACTTCATGATACGGCCGCCTTTAACGGTTTTGGATACGCGGTTAATCGAAACAACGCGCTCCTGCAGATCCAAAGTTGATGCATCAATATTTGTAGCCAAAAGTATTCCTCCCTCTTATCAGAACTTGAGGCCGCCCTCGCGGGCACCTTCGGCAAGCTCCTTAACACGGCCGTGATAAATGTATCCTCCGCGGTCGAAAACGACTTCGGTGATGCCTTTTTTCGCGGCACGCTCTGCTATTAACTGTCCAACCTTTTTAGCGCCTTCGCAGTTACCGCCGTTTCCGCCGAAATCCTTTTCGTTGGAAGCTGCTGCCGCGAGTGTAACGCCGTTTTCATCATCAATAAGCTGGGCGTAAATGTAGCTGTTGGAGCGGAATACGTCAAGACGGGGTCTTTCTGCTGTACCGGTTATTTTTGAGCGAACACGGGCATGGCGTTTAAGTCTTGCCTTGTTGCTGTCTGCTTTATTAACCATTTCAATAACACTCCTTTATTACTTCTTAGCGCCCTTGGCTGCCTTACCCTCTTTACGACGGATGTGTTCGCCTGCGTACTTGATGCCTTTGCCCTTATACGGCTCGGGCGGACGCTTTTTGCGTACGTCTGCGGCAAACTGGCCAACCAACTGCTTATCTGCACCACTGATAATTACCTGGTTCGGACCGGGTACCTCAATGGTGATACCTTTGATCTCGGGAACGATAACCTGATGCGAATAACCGAGGTTCATCACAAGATTACTTCCCTGTTTCTGAGCACGGTAACCTACGCCGTTTATTTCGAGGGTCTTTGAATAACCGTCGGTAACGCCCGTTACCATATTGGCGATAAGCGTACGGGTAAGTCCGTGCATTGCACGATGTTCCTTATCATCGCTCGGACGGGTAACGTTTATCTCGGTCCCCTCAACTGCAACGGTGATATCAGGATTAAAATCGTATGAAAGCTCGCCCTTAGCACCCTTAACGGTGATGTGATTGCCGTCGATCTTAACGTCAACACCGGCAGGGATCGCTATCGGCTTTTTTCCTATTCTTGACATTCCCTTGCACCTCCTTACCAGATGTAAGCGAGAACTTCGCCGCCGACGTTGGCTGAGCGAGCCTGCTTATCTGTCATAATACCTTTAGAGGTGGAAAGGATCGCTATACCGAGGCCTCTCATAACCTTCGGCATATCCTCAACGTTTGTATAAATACGCAGACCCGGCTTTGACACACGGCGAATACCGGTTATAGTCTGCGACTTATTCTGACCGTACTTCAATACAATATGAATTACGCCCTGTTTGCCGTCTTCTTCAACGGCAAAACTGCTGATGTAACCTTCGTCAAGTAAAATCTGGGCTATTGCCTTCTTTACCTTTGATGCAGGTACATCTACCGAATCGTGTTTTGCTGCTGATGCATTACGAATTCTTGTAAGCATATCAGCTATCGTATCGGTGATTTGCATACCGTAAACCTCCTTCTGGTAATGAAAATCGTCATTACCTTTTTACCTTACCAGCTTGCTTTCTTTATGCCCGGGATCTCACCCTTGTAGGCGAGTTCACGGAAGCATATACGGCAGATGCCGTATTTACGAAGATAAGCATGCGGGCGGCCACAGATCTTACATCTGTTATACTTTCTTGTTGAAAACTTAGCAGGACGAGCCTGTCTAACCTTCATAGACGTTTTAGCCATAATTCCTTCTCCTTATCTTGCAAACGGAGCGCCCATAAGTGTGAGTAACTCGCGGGCTTCTTCATCTGTCTTGGCGGTAGTAACAAATATAATGTCCATACCTCTTACCTTGTCGATCTTATCGTAGTCGATCTCAGGGAAGATCAACTGCTCCTTGACGCCCATAGCATAGTTGCCGCGACCGTCAAAAGCGTTCGGGTTGATTCCTCTGAAGTCTCTTACGCGGGGGAGAGCGGTGTTGAACAATCTCTCGATGAATTCATACATCCTCTCGCCTCTTAAAGTAACCTTAACACCGATGGGCATTCCGGTACGGAGCTTAAAGTTAGCAACCGATTTTTTTGCACGGCAGGGAACGGCTTTCTGACCGGTGATCTTACCGAGGTCGGTAATTGCAGCATCGATAACCTTTGTGTTATCCTTTGCATCGCCGCAGCCTACATTTATAACAACCTTTTCGAGCTTCGGGATCTGCATGACGCTCTTGTAGTTGAATTTTTTCTTAAGTGCAGGTGCTATTGAATTCTTATATTCATCTGACAACACTGACATGTCATGTCCTCCTTACTCTAAAAAGTCTCGCCGCATTTTTTGCAAACACGGTCTTTTTTGCCATCCTCATAAACCTTGGTGGCTACTCTGGTGGCCTTTCCGCATTTCGGGCAGACAAGTTGAAGTTTGCAAGCATATATGGCGCTTTCGGTCTCAATGATACCGGAAGGATCGCCTGCTTTTTTCGGCTTAACGTGTTTCTTGACCTTGTTAATGCCTTCAACTATAACTTTGCCTTCCTTCGGGGAAACCTGAAGGACCTTTCCGGTCTTCATTTTTCCGCCGTTTGTTTTGCGGTCTTTTTTATCTCCGGTAAGTAACGTAACGGTATCACCGGTTTTAATGTGAAGTTTACTCATATTCCGTTTACCTCCCATTAAAGTACTTCCGGAGCGAGTGACAAGATCTTTGTATATTCATTGTCACGAAGCTCACGGGCAACTGGCCCGAAAATACGGGTTCCTCTCGGATTCTTATCATCACGGATAAGAACAGCCGCATTTTCATCAAATCTGATATATGTGCCATCACTGCGACGAAGACCTTTTGCGGAACGAACCACAACCGCCTTTACAACATCGCCCTTCTTGACCGTACCACCCGGGGTGGCCTTTTTAACAGAAGCTACGATGACGTCACCAATGTTGGCGTACCTCCTTTTGGAGCCTCCAAGTACGCGGATGCACTGGATTTCCTTTGCACCGGTATTGTCGGCAACCTTGAGGTAACTCTGTTGTTGTATCACAGTGGTTTCCTCCTTGCAGCCAATTATTTAGCCTTCTCGATTATTTCGACAACGCGCCATCTCTTATCTTTTGAGAGAGGTCTTGTTTCCATAATAAGAACTCTGTCGCCGATACCGCAATCATTGTTCTCATCATGTGCCTTTAATCTGATAGTATTTTTAATGATCTTCTTGTAAAGCGGGTGCTTAACGTTGTCCTCGATGGCAACGACGACGGTCTTATCCATCTTATCGCTTACGACACGACCCACTCTTGTTTTACGAAGGTTTCTTTCACTCATCAAAGTTTACCTCCCCTTTTAAGCTTCCGTGCTGTTATCTGCGGATTCTTTCTCGCGAATAATAGTCTTAACGCGGGCAATATCCTTTTTAACAGCATCTATACGCATGGGATTATCGAGCTGATTTATCGCATGCTGGAAACGAAGGTTGAATAACTCCTGTTTGAGTTTCCCCAACTGCTCGTTGAGCTCGGGGAGGGTATTTTCTCTTATTTCCTTTGCGTTCATTATTGCTCACCATCCGTTCCCTTTGTAACAAACTTACACTTGATAGGAAGTTTGTTGGCTGCAAGACGCATAGCTTCTCTTGCAAGTTCTTCACTAACGCCGCCGATCTCGAACATGATGCGACCCGGCTTGACGACCGCTACCCAGTATTCCGGTGAACCTTTACCTGAACCCATTCGGGTCTCAGCCGGTTTTTCGGTTATCGGCTTATCCGGGAAGATCTTTATCCAAACCTGACCGCCACGCTTGATGTAACGGGTCATTGCGATACGGGCAGCCTCGATCTGATTGGAGGTTATCCAAGCAGGTTCAAGAGCCTGAAGACCGAAATCGCCGTGTGTGATAGTAATACCTCTGGAAGCAGCACCGGTTAATCTGCCGCGCTGCACTCTGCGGAACTTAACACGCTTAGGCATTAACATTATCGTGCGCCTCCTCTTCTGTTATTGGTGCGACGGTTCTCGTTAAGAACCTCGCCCTTATAGATCCAGACCTTAACGCCTATTCTGCCATAGGTCGTATCAGCCTCGGCAAAGCCGTAGTCGATGTCGGCACGAAGGGTCTGAAGCGGAACGGTACCTTCATGGTATGATTCGCTTCTCGCGATCTCTGCGCCGCCCAAACGGCCCGAGCACTTGGTCTTGATACCCTTAACGCCGAGTCTCATGGCTCTGCCGATGGCAAGCTTCATGGCTCTGCGGAAGGACGTACGCTTTTCAAGTGCCGCCGCGATGTTCTCAGCAACCAACTGAGCATTGGTATCCGGGCTCTTTATCTCAACGATGTTAATGATAACGGGCTTGCCGAGCTTAGCCTGGCATTTTTCACGGAGCTTTTCGATCTCCGTACCGTTACGACCGATAACGATACCCGGTTTTGCACAGTGAATGTGCAATCTGACTCTCTTTTCGTCACGCTCGATCTCAACCTTTGCAACGCCTGCTCCGGCAAGAGTTGCTTTAAGGTATTTACGGAGGTTATAGTCCTCAACCAAAGTGTCACCGAAGGTGCTGTCCTTGGCAAACCAGCGTGAGTCCCAGTTTTTAATGACGCCTACACGGAATCCGTGCGGATTTACTTTCTGACCCATAACTTTACCTCCCTTTCTTAAATCTCGCGTTCCTTAAGAACGATAGTTATATGACTTGTTCTCTTCAAGATGCGGTGCGCTCTGCCGTGGTCCTTGGCACGAATTCTCTTTAGTGTCGGACCGGGGCCTACGAAACACTCTGCAACGTAGAGTTTAGACATATCCATACTTTTTTCTTCTGCATTAGCCATAGCTGAATGTAAAAGCTTCTCTAAATACTCACAAGCAGACTTAGGAGTAAATTTGAGAATAGCCATTGCTTTTTCAGCATCTTGGTTTCGGATAAGATCCAAAACGATCTTCACCTTACGGGGTGAAATTCGGGCAAATTTAAGTATAGCCCTTGCTTCCATAATTTTACTCTCCTTTCGGCTGCTTATTTACCGGTTGTCTTGGCACCTGCGTGACCTTTGAAGGTCCTTGTGGGCGCGAATTCACCGAGCTTATGTCCAACCATATCTTCGGTAACGTATACCGGAACGTGCTTGCGTCCGTCGTGTACCGAAAACGTATGTCCGACGAAATCGGGGAATATGGTTGAAGAACGGCTCCATGTTTTAAGCACACGCTTTTCACCGGCTTCATTCATAGCCCTAACTCTTTTGAGCAATACTTCCTGCACGTAAGGGCCCTTTTTAATACTTCTTCCCATTATAAGATCTCCTTTCGTCCGACTTACTTACGACGCTTGACAATATACTTGTCGCTTGCCTTGTTCTTCTTGCGGGTCTTGTAACCTAAAGTGGGCTTACCCCAGGGAGTTACAGGTCCCGGGCGACCGATGGGTGACTTACCTTCACCACCGCCGTGGGGGTGGTCGTTCGGGTTCATTACGGAACCTCTTACGGTCGGTCTCCAACCCATATGACGCTTGCGGCCGGCTTTACCGTAGTTTACGTTGGCGTGCTCGGGATTCGATACAACGCCGACGGTAGCCATACAGTTCTCGGGAACGTTTCTGAGTTCGCCGGAGGGCAAACGGAGAAGCGCCATACCGTTTTCCTTAGCCATAAGCTGAGCCATATTGCCGGCGCTGCGGGCAAGCTGAGCGCCCTTGCCGGGATAAAGCTCGATATTATGAAGGATGGTACCTACGGGTATATTGATAAGCGGAAGAGCGTTGCCCGGCTTGATATCAGCATCGGGACCGCTAACGATAGTATCGCCGACCTTTAAGTCCTGAGGAGCGATAATGTAACGCTTCTCACCGTCAGTGTACTGAACGAGGGCGATAAATGCAGAACGGTTGGGATCGTATTCAAGGGTCATAACGGTAGCTTCAACACCGAAACGCTCTCTCTTGAAATCGATGATCCTGTATTTTCTGCGGTTGCCGCCGCCTCTGTGGCGAACGGTTATTCTGCCGTAGCTGTTGCGTCCGGCATTCTTTTTAATTGTATCAAGCAGACTTCTCTCGGGTGCGACCTTTGACAATTCGGAATAATCCATCGTTGTCATATTGCGGCGACCGTTGGTAGTCGGCTTATAATGTTTTATTGCCATTTGTTTCACTCTCCTATTTTGGCTTAGCGAAGCGGGTGTTCCGCTTCATACATCACCGGAAATCTAAAATGAATTTCCTATTCCTATTAAAGCAATCCGTCGAAGAATTCGATGGGCTTGGAATTCGGCTTCAAAGTAACGATCGCTTTCTTGTAGGAAGCGGTGTAACCTTCATATCTGCCCATACGTCTTGCTTTACCGCGAACATTGATGGTGTTTACCTTGGCAACGTCTACTTTGAACAATTTTTCAACAGCATCAGCGATCTGATACTTGTTGGCGTCCTTAGCGACCTTGAAGGTGTATTTCTTGTCGGAAATACCCGACATGCTTTTTTCGGTGATTACCGGAGCAATAATGATATCCTGTGCGGTTTTCATTATGCGTACACCTCCTCTATCATCTTGACGGCATCCTTAACGATGACAAGAGTGTCGGCGTTAACGATATCGTAAGTATTGATCGTATTAACCTGAGCTGCCTTTGCGCCGGCGATGTTTCTGATCGAACGGACGGCGAAAGCGTCATTCTCGGGAAGAACGATAAGAACCTTTTTCTTGGCACCGATAGCCTTTAAGCAATCGGCAACGGTTTTTGTACTGTAAGAGTCGAGCGTTAAAGCATCAAGGACTATGAGATCCTTGGTAGCGACCTTATCCGAAAGCGCAGATTTAAGCGCTATGCGGCGGACCTTCTTATTAAGAGTATAAGAATAGTCTCTCGGCTTCGGAGCATGGACGATACCGCCGTGTCTCCACTGGGGTGCTCTGATAGAGCCCTGACGTGCATGACCCGTTCCCTTTTGCCTCCACGGCTTTTTACCGCCGCCGGAAACCTCTGTACGGGTCAAAGTGGACTGTGTGCCCTGACGCTGATTGGCGAGGTAATTGACAACCGCCATGTGCATGACAACGGCATTGACCTCTACTGCGAAAACGTCATCCGAAAGTTTGATCTTTCCTACGTTTTCACCCGTCATATTAACAACTGATAAACTTGGCATAATTCACACACTCCTTCCTTAAGCTTTTACGCTGTCGAAAAGAACCACGATTCCGCCCTTGGGACCGGGAACGGCACCCTTAACGGCGATGATATTCTTTTCAGCGTCGACCTTGACAACGCTTAAGTTCTGAACGGTTACGCGCTCATGACCCAAGTGTCCTGCCATCTTCTTGCCCTTGAAAACTCTCGAAGGGCTGGAACAAGCACCCAGAGAACCGCCATGACGGTGAACAGGGCCTGTACCGTGAGTTTCTTTAAGGCGTCCGAAATTCCAGCGCTTGATGGTGCCGGCATATCCTTTACCTTTGGAAGTTCCTCTTACGTCAACGGCGTCACCCTCGGCAAAAACGTCAGCCTTGATGATGTCGCCTACGTTCATTTCGCTCATGTCTTCAAAGCGGAATTCGCGAAGAACCTTTTTGGGAGCAACGTCTCCCTTTGCAAAGTGACCCTTCATGGGTTTCTTTACCTTTGAAGCCTTCATGTCGCCGAAGCCTACCTGAACTGCTTCATAACCGTCGTTCTCTGCGGTCTTCTTCTGAGAAATAACGCAGGGACCTGCTTCAATAACAGTAACCGGAACGACGTTTCCGTTTGCGTCAAAAAGCTGGGTCATACCGAGCTTCTTGCCAACGATACCTTTTTTCATTGTTTTTTCCTCCTATGGTTATTGGTCAGCATTGCTGACATGACCTCTCCGGCAGAAACGAAAATCAACACATATAATATATATTAAAGCTTGATTTCGATCTCAACACCGGCGGGGAGCTCAAGATTTGTCAGTGCTTCAACGGTTTTGTTTGAAGGACGGATGATATCTATGAGCCTTTTGTGTGTCCTCATTTCGAACTGCTCGCGGCTGTCCTTATACTTATGAACGGCACGCAGGATCGTAACGATCTCCTTTTCGGTAGGGAGCGGTACGGGACCGGATACCCTTGCACCTGTACGTTTAGCGGTTTCCACTATCTTTTCAGCGGACTGGTCGACAAGCGCGTGATCGTAACCCTTGATTCGAATACGGATTTTTTCTTTCACTGCCATGTGAAAATTCGCCTCCTTAATTAGTTGGCGGGCAAAACTTACACCGTGCCGCGCATTTCTTATCGGCACAATATAAAACCGGCATTGCTGGGTTTAAAGGCAATTCCGGACGACGGCTCGCACCGTCGCAGCACAAAGATTCGCAAGTATCTTTATCGTGCTTCCTTATTCTTTCGCCCGGTTTAAAATCGGACATACTCCGCGGAAATTTCCCGACGTTACGGTCGGCCACCTCCCGCATCAACGCATGTTTAACGCCACATTTTCGCAGCGTACCTTAGAATGATATCACAAAACTTTATAAAAAGCAAGCATTTTTTTGGAAAATTTCAAATTTTTTATAGTTTGATCCCGCTTTTCTTCCGGTTTGCTCCGACAATACCGCCGATCGCCGCCGACAGAATTATAATTATAAGATGAAAAACGGTATTTGAAGTAAATCCCGATCCGTCGGCAGCCAATGACACGGCGGTTATAATTATAAAATAGCAAAGCCCGGTCAAAAGCCCCGAAAGGACCCCTTTCATCTTGATCCGTTTCGCTACGTAAAACGCCGAAACGAATGCTCCCGCCGAAACGCTTAATGTTGCAAAGAAAGAGGCGTATATCCTATCCATATTCGCAAGCAGCATAACGACCGCGAACAGGACGATAAAACCCACCGTTGCGGCAAATCCCGAAAGCGCGCCGATAACGACGGTTTTCAGAAAACTGTTTTCCGCGCCGTTTCCGAAATGACCGCGGTTTCCGCTTTTGCCTTTTTCAAAGCCTTGAAAACTCAACATAAAAAATCCCTCCGCAGTAACATTATACTGCGAAGGGTCGCCGTCATATTACTTTTTCTTTACAACGTCGTCGTCATGAACGGTCAGGTTCTGCTGCAAAGCCCAACGGGCAAAGGTCAGTTTTGAATGGTCGCTCTTTGACTCAATGACCATCGTATCCTCTTTGAGGGAAATGATCCTGCCGTAGATTCCGCCGATGGTAACGATTTCGTCACCGACGCGCAAATTCTCGCGCATCTTCTGCTCCTCTTTACGCTTTTTGCTTTGCGGACGGATCATAAAGAAATATAAAGCCGCAAAAAGACCGCCGTATATTACTAACATCAATACCATTTTTCTATACCTCCATATTTTCAACAAGGTTCATTATACCTAATTAAACGGATAATTGCAACAATTATTTATTATAATTCAATTTTTTTCTTTCTCGGATCGAAATTCTTTAAAAAGACGTCCCATTCTTCTTCGGTAACGTCAAATTCCTTACCGTCGCCGTTTTTCTTTTTATATTCCTCGTATATGTTATCGAGTATCTTTTTATATAGTTTTCGCGTTCTTACTTGTTGCCGTATCGCGAAAAACAGCATACACGAGACGAAAATGACTATAAAAACGTAACTGATGAAATATCTTATAAAATAACTTCCGCTGTAACCGAAAAAACCGTTTTCATCCTCGGAGACCCTCGCAAACAAATATACAAAATACGGTATGGGAACAAGGGTTAAAATATTGCCGGTAATATTGAATTCGAGTTTATTGAGAATGACGCCTGCAATAATGACGAGCGTTCCGACAATTATCAGCGCCGTCTCGACCCTCGTCGCCTTCAGATGTGAGTTGATAAAATCTTCAAGGATCATATCGTGTTCTTTTACGTAGACATAGTCGACGTTGCTGCGGACCTTGTTATCGATATACAAAAAGCTCGCGACGGTAATTGCATTGACGACGGTCAGAAAAGCAACGCAAATAAGGTTAAGGCGGCGAAGGACGGTATACGGCTTGTCGCTTGTCCTTATATAGCCTATACCCATTTTATGCTCGACTGTTTTAACTTTATCGCATATATTCTTATATCTTTGCATTTTTAAATCCTCTTGCGGTTTACTGCCCTTCTATTATATTAGATATTCCCGATATTGACAACTATTATTTTTTCTAATATAATTTTATCCGGTGATAAAAAAATGGCTGTTATAAATATCGTTATGGTCGAGCCCGAGATCCCGCAGAATACGGGCAACGTCGCAAGGACCTGCGCCGCGACGGGAGCAAGGCTTCACCTTGTCGGTCCGATGGGCTTTAAGATCGACGACAGGAAGCTCAAAAGAGCCGGACTTGACTACTGGCATTTTCTCGATATTACCTACTATAATGATCTCGATGATTTTTTTGCAAAAAACAGCGGTGACTTCTTCTTTTTCACGACCAAAGGGCGCAAGGTCCATTCGGAGGTCACCTATCCCGATAACTGCTATCTGTTTTTCGGCAAGGAGACAAAAGGGCTTCCCGAAGAACTGCTGATAAAAAATAAAGACTCCTGTCTTCGTATACCGATGGCGGGCGAAATAAGAAGCCTTAACCTTTCAAATTCGGTTGCGATCGCAGTGTATGAAGTTCTGAGGCAATGGGACTATCCCGCCCTTCAAAACGAAGGTCAGCTGCATAACTACCGCTGGGAAGAGGTATAATTCACATTTTAAAAGTCTCTCCATATTATGTATTGAAGCAAAACAATTTCTTCAATTCTTTTATGGAGGTTTTTTTATGGCTGAAAGCAAATTACAGAATTTTGACCGCAATCAGATCAAAGAAGCGGTTTGCATCGATGCCGAGCGTGTTTATGATTCCTGCTGTGACAGGGACTGTCTTGAAGACCTGCGTGTCTTTTTCGCCGAAGAAACGCAAACGCTCGTCAACGCCGCGACGAGTGTTAAAATCACCGGTTCCAAGGTACTTAACGTTGCCATTGACGTTGAACCCATCAGTTTCAACAAGGGCTATTATGCCTGCGACCTGACCTTCACCTTCCTTGACGATCTCGACCTCTACACGTCACCCAATGAGATCCCGACCTCGGTCAAGGGTGTTTCATCCTTTACAAAAAAGGTTATTCTTTACGGAAGCGAAGGCAACGTCAAGGTCTTCACAAGCGACGATAATCCGAGCACAAGCCTGACCATCGGTGAGGGCACGAATAATCCTAAATGCGTTTTGCAATGCGTCGATCCGGTATCGCTTACTTCCCGCCTTGCCGAAGGTACGACCGACTACCCGAACGTTTTCTTCCCCGAAGCGGTTGCGGAATATCTCGGCGGACCGGTCGTTACTCAGCCGACCGCAGACGACACCGCGGTTTATGCAACACTCGGGCTTTTCACCATCGTCCAACTTATACGCGACGTTCAGATGGTCGTCCCAGTTTACGATTTCTATATTCCGGAGAAGCAGTGCGACGATATTCTCGATACCCCCTGCGATGTGTTCCGCAAGATCGACTTCCCGACCGGCGAATTCTTCCCGCCCGAGCCTTTAGGCCCCGGCTGCGGAAGTCAAAGGGAAGAGAAATAACAGATAATTATAACGTTGACCCACCCCGTCATAGGGTGGGTCAAAAATTTTATCATAACGTCAGTCCGTCAAATCCGGACAGGAATTCGGACACGACCGCAAGGTCCTTTTCGGTGCCGCCCTCGACGTTGCTTTCAAGGTTTAACGGCATTACGGGGTCATGGACCGAAAGGCGGAGCAAAAACCAGCCGTTTCCGGTCGAAACGCGAATACCCTCCCTGTTATCGGGAGCTACTGTATATCCCTCGCGCTCGTTTGAGAATTTTTCGAGTTCCTTTATAACCGTTTCACCGTAGTTTCTGAAATCGGGGACGGTTATTTTATAACGAAGTTCCTTTTCCTCTTTCGGCATTTTAAGGGGAGCGAGGATCTTCTCAAAATCGGTGCCTTTGGCAAGCTCAATAACGATCTTGGTCATAAGATATGCGCCGTCGTCCAAAAAATAGTTTTCTTTAAGCGCCGCGTGACCCGAGGTCTCGATCGCCAGCGGTACGTCCTCACCCTGCGCGCAGAGTTCTATTGCCTTGTCGATTACGTTTTTATAACCCCTGCGATAGCGGTAATGCTTGCCGCCCAAGGTATTTTCGATATATTCTTTAAGTCCGTCGGAGGTTACCGAGTCGGTGACGACGGTCGCGCCCTTTTCCCCGTTTAAAGTGATGTACGCCGCAAGGGCAATAAGGCGGTTTCTGTTTATCTCGCTGCCGTTTTTATCAACACATCCCGCACGGTCGACGTCGGTATCGAATATGATACCTAAATCGGCGCCGCTCTTTTTGACCGCATCACATATGCTTTTCATCGCCGTTTTGTCCTCGGGGTTGGGAATATGATTCGGGAACGTACCGTCCGGCTCTAAAAACTGACTGCCCGAAATATCGGCGCCGAGTTTTTCCAAAACCTCGGTCGCATAAAATCCGCCGACGCCGTTGCCTGCGTCAACAACGATATGATAGCCTTTAAGGGGCGTATCGCCCCTGCCCACACCGTCGATTATGATCATTCTGAGGTTTTCGGCATAGCGGCTCATATAGTCCTGCTCGATTATTCTGCCCTCGGTTTCCGAAATGACCTCCTCGCCCGACGAAGCAAGCCTGAGTATCTCGGAAATATCCGAGCCTTCAAGTCCGCCTGACGGCAGGAAAAATTTTAGTCCGTTGCGGTCAAACGGATGATGGCTCGCGGTAATCTGGATCGCGGCGTCGCACCCGAGGTCGACCGTCGTCATAAACATAGCCGGTGTTGAGGCGTAGTCAATGTAGATGACCGTAACGCCCGCCTTTAAAAGCGCGGTCTTTACACAGTTGCATATCCGATCGGCGGTTATACGTGAATCATGACCGAGCGATATTTTCAGTTCATCCGACGGTTTATTCGCACGGTTTACGACAAACGAAACGAATGCGGCGGCGATATCATAGACCGCCTCGTCGGTAAGCTCGACCTCTTTTCCGCCCAAGTCGCTCGCGTATCCCCTTACGTCGGTTCCGCTTTTTAAGAAACTATAATCCATTTTTATTCCTTTTCTTTTATAACGATTTAAGATATTTTATTCTGTCTTTCATCTCGCTTGAACCGACAAGATAACTTCCGGCGACAAGGACGTTTGCCCCGGCTTTTACCGCATCGGCAGCCGTTTCGCCGTTTATTCCGCCGTCGACCTCAATATCAATATCAAGACCGCGCTTTTCGATCTCGGTTTTAAGTTTTGACAGTTTTTCGAGGGCTTGCGGCATAAACTTCTGCCCTCCGAAGCCCGGCTCGACCGACATAACGAGAACCATATCGCAAAGCGGCAACAGATCGAATATTTCCTCCGCTTTTGTGCAGGGTTTTATCGTTATACACGATTTACAACCGAGTTCACGGATTTTTTTAAGGGTCTCGGCGTTATCTGAGCCCGCCTCAAAATGGAAAC
>JAGAAE010000004.1 GCA_017615405.1 Clostridia bacterium
AAAACTTTGCATTGCAAAGGATCGCCGCTAAAATTAAAACGACCGATTTCCTCGAAGCAGATCCCTCCGAAATGCGCGACAGGCTTTGGTACAGAGAGGGCGAAGGCTCGCCGATCATCGTATTCAATCCTCATCCGTTCAGGGTAAACTCAACCGTAAGTTTTGGTGCTTTCCGCGTTACAAGGGTCGTAGATAATAACGGAAAAGACGTTCCTTATCAAATGGTAAGAGCGCCCTATACCGACTGTGACGTTTTCAAAAAATGCCTCTTTGAGGTCGATCTTCCTCCGATGGGCTATCGGGTTTATTATATCTATTCAAAGACCGAAAATCCGTCGGGATATGAAGCGGAAACCGATCTTGCCGTTACCGAAAACACGCTTGAAAACAACCTTGTCAAAATCGTTTTTGATAAAGAAAGCGGCGCCGTTTCGTCCTATCTGTTGAAGGCGGAAAACCGCGAATTTGCAAAGGGCCCGCTTTGCAGGGCGATCGTTTGCGACGATTCGATGCACGATACGTGGTCCCATCTGATCAAGCATCTTAACGATGATATCGGTGCTTTCGGCGGCGGAAAATTAAGCATTGCCGAAAACGGACCCGTCCGCGCAACGATCAAATCGGTTACGAAATACGGTAATTCGGTCCTCAAAAAATATTATACGCTCTACAAGAACGAAGCGCGTCTTCATGTCAGAGTTGTGCTTGACGTTGATGAAGAATATAAGCTTATCAAGTTTTCATTCCCCGTTAATATCGAATCTCCGAAGGCGGTCTATTCGATGCCCTACGGGTTTATTGAAAAATCACCAAACGGAGAAGAGGACATCGCTCATGAGTGGGCGGATATCGTCGATGCCGATACGAATGCCGGACTGGCGGTCATTAACGACGGAAGATACAGCCATTGCGCGATAAATAATGAATTAAGGGTCATTGTTGCGCGATCCTGCGCATATCTCGATCATTATGCCCGCGATTTCAGGGATGAAGAAATGGAGTTTATCGACAAGGGCGAGCAGGAGTTTAACTTTATTCTCTTCCCCCATACCGGAAACGTTACGCCCGATATTGCAAATTCCGGAAGACTTCTCAATATGCCCCTTACCGTTATCGAGGAAACGCACCACGACGGCGTTTTGCCGCAGGAGTATTCGGCGTTAGAACTCGATAAGAAGAATATCAGCGTTTCGGCGCTTAAAAAATGCGAAAATGATGACGGCATTGTTTTAAGACTTTGCGAAACCTCCGGTATACCTACGGTCGTAAAGGTCAATTTCAGCGCAATTAACGTGGCATTTGAATCAGAGTTTTCACCCCAAGAGGTAAAAACCATTAAAATAGGTAAAGACGGAACCGTTGAAGAGATCTTGATAATCGAGCAAGGCTGATATTTATGAGATGGCATATCGTTAAGAACAAGAGACTTATTGAGACGAGCGATCTTGAGGGTCATTTTGAATCTCTTGAGATGAGCGGCGAGCGCGTTTCGGGTATTATAACCTATGGCGTCAAAAACGGAAAACCGGTAATTAAAAGGGACTTCGTTTTCCCGGGTCTCAGAATTCAGCCCAACGATACCCATGGCAGTTTTTCCGTATTGGGGATAGAATTTCCCGACATTGTCAGTAACGAACGGTTTGAAAAGGCGCAGTTAAGCGGTATCCTGACCGTATACTCGCGCGCGGCTCACGCCTTCATAAAAAGGTCCTTTTATCCTTCGACAACGCTATCCTGCTTTTATGAAGAGATAGAGATAAGGGCTGAGGCGGGTGACGTAACGCCCGAATTTGAAAAAGTTAAAAGAATTGAAACAAAATTAGGATGCGAAGGATATATCTGTTTTGACCGCGTTGCTGATAATGACCCCGTCATTATCAAAAGCGGTACGGTGTTTCGCGTCCTTTTTACTTACAGGGCGTATTTTTCAAATGAAGCCCCTGCATCCGAGACCGATCCGCTTTTTAAGCGTATGCAAAGAGTCGAGGAGTTGATATCCGAATGTGATCTTTCGACCGGTGACGATATCATAGATACCGAATTTGCTTTTGCTAAGATCCGTGCCGGTGAAAGCATTTTCCGAACTAAAAACGGTCTTATCCACTGTCCGGGCGGTCATTCGTACTATGGGGCGGTATGGTGCAACGATCAACTTGAATACGCGGCGCCCTGGTTCGCTTATACCGGAGATAAAAAGGCAATGGAAGCGAGCGAAAACGCCTTTCATTGGTATGAACCGTACATGAATGACAAATACTTTCCGATACCGAGCAGTATTGTTGCGGAAGGTCTTGATTATTGGAACGGCGCCGGCGACAGGGGAGACGCCGAAATGTATCTTTACGGACTTTCGCGGTATCTTCTGACGACGGGGAAGACACCGGATGCCGGGCAGGAAAGGGCACTTTGCTGGTGTGTTGAATATATAAGCAGAAAAATAATGGATGACGGCGCGGTCTTTTCGGATTCGGACGAATTGGAGGGAAGACTTTCGTCCGGGGTCAACCTGTCTACGACTTCGCTTGCCTACGGCGGACTTGAAACGGTTTCGCTTCTTTACAAAAAACTCGGCAACGACACGTTATTCCAAAAAGCGGTAAAACTGAAATCGCGTATTGAAAAAGCCTTTGAAAACCATTTCGCGGCGTCACTGAAAGGGTATAACACCTATCAATATCACAAGGGCTGTACCGATATCCGTGCCTGGAACTGTCTGCCGGTTTATATGGGCGTTTTTGCACGCGCCGACGATACGCTTGCTTCGATCGAAGAGCATCTTTGGAATAACGGCGGATGCAGAACCACCGAGTGTGAAAATACGATGTGGGACCGAAGCACTCTCTATTTCATCACATCTTTATTTCGCGCCGGAAAAAGCGAAAAGGCGTTTTCGCTTCTAAGGGAATACTCAAAAAACAGGCTCCTCGGCGAGAGGGTGCCTTATCCGGTCGAGGCATATCCCGAAGGAAATATGAGGCAGCTAAGCGCCGAAAGCGCGCTTTACTGCAGGGTCATAACCGACGGACTCTTGAATATCGTTACAGACGGTGAAAAATATTCATATAGAGAAAGCATTCCTTTCCTGCCGGACGGCTTGATCCTTAAAAACGTTTTTATTAACGGAAAATCAATAGGTATTACAATCGATAAATCCGATGCTTGAGTGAGGTTTTTGATATGGTAAGACAGATAAACAATGAAGAAATAAACGAGCGAATAAACCTTAACTGCAAAAGACTGGCGGAATCTTCATACTATCAGATAAATGAGGTTTTCGCGCCTAATAATTATGATTGGCCTGCCGACAAGGAAGGCAGGGCTTTGCTCGCGTTTGTTTCTCATTATAAAATAAGCGGACGCAAGATTCCCTGTATGGACGAGATGATCGCAAAACTGCCTTCAATGCTGAATGAAAAGGGATACATGGGCAAAGACAATAAGACCGTCATTGCCGAGCAGCAGCTTTCCGGTCATTCCTGGCTTTTAAGGGGACTGTGCGAATACTACGAGCAGTTTTCGGATGAAAAGGTTTTGGGAATGATGAAGGTCATAATCGAAAACCTCTTTATGCCTACAAAGGGCAGATATTCCGCATATCCCATAGACCGCTCGAAAAAGGATGAGGGCGACGTAAGCGGAAACGAGATCGGATATCTTGACAACTGGATATTGTCGAGCGACGTCGGTTGCGCTTTCATGAGTATCGACGGACTTTCCCACGCATACAAGATAACAAAAGACGAGCAACTTAAAGAATTGCTCGACGAAATGATAAACGTATATCTCGCAATAGATAAGGTCAATCTTCGCGTTCAGACCCACTGCACACTGACGGCGGCAAGGGGAATGATGAGGATGTACTCCGAAACAAAAGACAGAAAATACCTTTCCGGTGCAAAGAGCATTTACGATCTTTATGTTTATGGCGGCGGAATGACCTATACCTATCAGAATCTTAACTGGTGGGGTCGTCCCGATACATGGACCGAACCCTGCGCGATCGTCGATTCACTTATGCTGGCGCTCAAACTTTATAAGGCGACCGATGATGAAAACTGCCGGACAGTAGCCGCAAGGATCTATCATAACGGCTTTGCAACGCTTCAGAGAGATAACGGCGGTGCCGGCACGGATACCGTCGTAACCGACGACAGTCCGTGGGACTTTCTCAAAGCCCGGACCTATGAGGCGGAATTTTGTTGTTCGATGCGGTTGGCGGAAGGACTGTGGTATATAAATAAGAATAAGGATCTCCTTTATGCCGAGACCACAGGCGAGATCAAAAAGAATTCAAACGGCGTTTACTTTGACGGCGATATTATCTATGCTTTGCCGGACGAATCGTTGCTCCCGTATGCGGGGGAGACGGTCAACGTCGACGGTCTTGACCTGTCGCCGATCGTAAAATACTACCGCGTGCCAAAGGAGATAATAGAAACCGCAAGCCAGAAAATTATATTTTGATAACCTTGTAAAATAAAAGAGTCCGGAATGCTTTTGTCTTCCGGACTCTTGTTTTATTGTTCTTCTATCCTGTTTTCAAGGTTATAATAAACGCTTGCCGGAGGATCGGCATAGAGTTGTTTGAAACCGGCGGGCGTGATCCCCATCTGGGCTTTGAAACAGTTTATAAAATAGCTTGTGTTGGAAAAACCCACGGTAAAAGCGATCTCGGAAATATTCTTTTCCGAACTGATAAGCATTCTTTTCGCCTTGCATATCCTTACGTAATTAAGGTACTCGTTGAAACTTTTTCCGGTGATCTTCTTGAAATTGGCGGAAAAATCGGATTGCCTTAATCCGAATTTTTTGGCGACGTGGACCGCCGTCAGTTTTTCGGTATAACAATCGGATAAATAATTGAATATATCGGAAAATTTCAGCCTTACGTTTTCCTTTATTTCTTCATCGATCGGATTTATGGTGTTGACCTTTCGAATGAGGTCAAGAAACAGATGAGAAATGTATATCCTTATCGCGAATTTATAGGCATATCCGCGCTCGCGGTCTTCTCTCATTATGCTGTCGATACAGTTCTTTATATTAGAGTTTTCAACCTCTTCTTTCGTGTAGTGAGTCTTAAAATTCGAAAAGGACATAATATATGGAATAACGTACTTAAGCTCCATCAGAGAC
>JAGAAE010000053.1 GCA_017615405.1 Clostridia bacterium
AAAAAATCACGTATTTCTTTTAACGCTAAGGTAGAAAAGGAACTGTTATCTTCGGCAATCGAAATACTCGAAAAAGCAAAGCAGTCTCACGACGTGCTTGAAAAGTATTATATCGCTGCAATGGATTTTGACTCACTTCAAAAGTTTTCCGAAGAGTTTATCAATAATTTGCCGTAAAACAGGGAAAGATATTCGCGGTGATTTTTTGAAAACCAATAAAATCAAATCGATCTCTGCCGATCTCGGGTTTGGGATAATTATCGGATTTGTCAACAGTATTTTCGGATCGGGCGGCGGTATGATCGCAGTCCCATTGCTCACAAAAAAAGGTTTTGAGCAAAAGGATGCCCACCGGAATGCCATTGCCGTTCTTTTACCCGTTTCGGTCATCAGCGCCGCGCTGTATATATCGAAAAGCGTTATCTCGTTATCGGACGTTTATCCCTATCTTTTAAGCGGCAGTGTCGGGGCGATCGCAGGAACGCTGATAATGTCAAAAATATCGCCGAAAATGCTTAAAGGTATTTTCGGCGCTTTTATCGTATACGCAGGCATACGCCTGCTGATAAGATGAGCATCACTGCCCTGTTTGCAGGGCTGATATCGGGTATACTTGCAAGTATGGGTCTCGGAGGCGGAGCCGTTCTTCTTTTATATCTCGTATTTTTCCTTAACTACCCGCAGGTCAAAGCCGGCGGGATAAATCTTTTGTTCTTTATCCCCATTGCCATCGTATCGATAAGCATTTACGCCTATAAAAAGCAGATCCGTTTTAAGGATATCGTTTTTATCGTTTCGGGCGGTGTTTTGGGATGCGTTTCGGGTGTGTTTTTAACATCATTTTTCACTAACTCATTTCTTTCAAAAGCCTTCGGTATATTTCTTTGTGTTCTCGGAGCAAAAGAAATACTGAATACCGTAAAACTATACTTGAAAAAGTAACAATAAAGTGATATAATTTATAAAGAATAAATGTTCGGCTGTGCGCCGTTTTACCGTACAGCCATGCAATCATACTATTTTTGAAAGCGAGGGTCAATCTATGGACAAGATTCCGCTAACCGAAAAACAAAGCGCCGTTTACCGTTTTTTAGTTCATCGCCTCTCGAACGGTGTTCCGCCTTCGGTCAGAGAAATTTGTCAAGCGACCGATATAAAATCAACCTCAACCGTCCATGCCATTCTTAACGCTTTGGAAGAAAACGGTTACATAAGCCGCGACCCTAAATTCTCCCGCGCGATAAGGATCGCCAATGACTTCGATTCTTCGTTTGTCCCGGTCGTCGGAAAGGTTACGGCAGGAAAGCCTATCCTCGCGGTCGAAGAAATTGAAGACTACATCCCCTATCCTACCAAAAACGCCGAAGGGCTTTTTGCGCTCAAGGTCTCGGGTTACAGTATGAAAGACGCCGGGATCCTTGACGGAGATATCGTCATAGCCGATAAGAATATGACCTGCAAAAGCGGTGATATAATTATCGGCATGGATGATGACAGCGCCACCGTTAAGAGGCTTCTGATAAAGGACGGTCAGGTAATATTTATGCCGGAGAACCCTGATTTTGACCCGATTTATCCGAAAAAAGCCGCCGTTCTCGGAAAGGTCATCGGCAGTTACAGAAAATACTGATCTCGGGATATTTTTATGAAAAAAACTATTGAAATTTTTACCGACGGCGCCTGTTCCGGCAACCCCGGTCCCGGCGGATACGGTGTCATCCTTCGTTATAAAGGACATGAAAAGGAACTCTCCGGCGGTGAAAAAAGCACCACCAACAACCGTATGGAACTGACAGCCGTCATAAAAGGACTTGAAGCTCTCAAAGAGCCGTGCAGTGTCATTCTCACGACCGACTCAAAATACGTTTCCGACGGCATAAATAACGGTTGGGCAAGATCCTGGAAACAAAACGGCTGGCGAAAAGCCGACAAAAAGCCCGCGCTGAATACCGACCTATGGGACACGTTGCTTTTACTTCTCGATAAACACGACGTGACCATAAACTGGGTCAAGGGTCACGCCGGTCATAAAGAAAATGAACGCTGCGATTTTTTGGCAGTATCTTATTATAAAAATTTGATGGAGATCAATGATGAAAAATAAATACCTTTATAATATCGTTCTTTCAGCAGTCATTGCCGCGCTTTACGCCGCGCTTACCTACGCTTTTGCCCCTATCTCATACGGACCGGTACAATTCAGGGTCTCCGAAGTGCTGACTATTCTCCCCTGCTTTACTCCGGTCAGCATTATAGGGCTCACGGTGGGGTGTCTGCTTGCAAATATTCTGTCGTTTAACGCCATCGATATGGTGATCGGAACGTCTGCAACGCTTATCGCCGCGGTATTTACATATCTGTTGCGCAAGATGAAATTTCTCAAAATACCGTTTTTTTCTCTTCTGTCACCGGTTATTTTTAACGGATTGATAGTCGGTTTGGAAATTGCCGTGTTCTTTGTCAAAAGCATCGATTCTTTCCCGATCAACGCCGCATGGGTAGCACTCGGAGAGTTGGTTGTTTGTTTCGGACTCGGGATCCCATTCTATCTTTTACTCGATAAGAACAGGAAAATATTCGGCAACAAACAATTCTAAATATAAAAGAAAGATCCGGCGGTTTATATGAATATTTTTATGGTTTCATTTTTATTCGGAGTGGTCCAGATCC
>JAGAAE010000005.1 GCA_017615405.1 Clostridia bacterium
ATGATATCCGCCTTTTCGATATCCCCGTCGTCACCCGGGAAAAGCCCGCGGCTTTCGACCGCAAATCCCGCGTCTTCAAGCCTTTTCATTGCCGTTATGCCTCGCTTGTCGCCACCTAAAAATAAAACCCTTTTCATAATAACACCCCGAAAACAAAAAATATCCCAAGCGCCTAAATTATTATATGGCGCTTGGGGTTTTTCAGTTACGTTTTGTTATGAGGTTTTTAAAATCATTATTTCAGATTATCGGATTTCATACGGCAGACGTCGGATGTCAGACGATAAGACAATGTTGACACATCGCATAAAAAAGCCCTCCTTGTGCAAAGGAGGGTGGCAAAACCGAAGGTTTTGTCGGGTGGATTGTTAAAAACAACCCTTCCGTCACGGCGTTCGCCGTGCCACCTTCCCTTACACAGGGCAGGCAACACGCTAAGGCAATATTGTTTCACCGTCTGTCATCTGTTGTCTGCTATCTGTCATCTGCTCGGGACGTCGAGGACGCCGTCCCCTACTTATCGTTTTTGATCATTTAAGCCATTTTGTCATTTCATTTTTTTGCAATAAAAATAAGTGCCTCTTTCCTGTTTTTTTCGGGGTCGCGTTTTACCGTATCGCATAGTTCTTTAAGTATTCTTCCTATCTCTTTGCCAGAATACCCGAGGGCGAGAAGGTCGTTGCCGTTTAATTTCAGATCGGATATCCTGTAAGGCTCTGCGGACCGTAATATACGTTCCGCTCTTTTTCTTATTCCCGAGAGGTCGGCTCTTTCTATGATCGTTTTATAGTCGATAATATCGGAAACCGCCTGCGTTCCGGCAACTTCGAGTGCCGTTTTTATATTGAAATCGTCACTATTTTCATCCAAAAACGTTGCCGCATCGCACTTTTCACAGTAGTTTTTGATGCTGTTTTTGATTTTAAGTTTCTTTATGACAGTTTCGGTGTCAATATCCAATATCCTGCAAAAGGCGAAAAAACGAAGTTCGGTTTTTTGCGGAAGTCGGGCGATGACTTTAAGGCTTTTATCGCCCGTTATCCCGAAATATTCAAGACCGCCGAGAGCGATGATCTCACGGACTGCGTCAGGGTAGTTGCCCGAGAGAAGCTTTGAAAACTCCGCCCATATCCGCTCGCCGCTTATATTTTTAAGATTTTTGCAGAGTTTTTTTGCGGCGGCAAATGTTTTTTCTTCGGGCGTAAAACCCAAAACGCTCGCAAAACGGACAAGCCGCATTATCCGAAGCGCGTCCTCGTTAAAGCGTTTTTCAGGGTCTCCCACCGCGCGAAGGATACCTTTTTCAAGGTCCTCTTTTCCGCCGAAATAATCGACAACGCCCTCTATTTCGTTATATGCCATGGCATTCACGGTAAAGTCACGGCGGGCGAGATCCTCTTTAAGATCCGATACGAATTTCACCCTTTCGGGGCGACGCATATCAAGGTATTCGCCGTCACTTCGGTAGGTCGTCACCTCTATCGGCGTATCGTCGACAATAACGGTCACGGTGCCGTGCTTTAATCCCGTATCGACCGTTTTTTCAAATACCGCCTTTATTTCATCGGGCAGGGCGTTGGTCGTGATATCAAAATCGTGAGGGGTCTTGCCCGAGAGCATATCCCTTACACAACCGCCGACAAGATATGCTTCATATCCGTTTTCACAAAGGCGGTTTATCACCACGTTTGCTTTATCGGACGCTTTTTTCATCTTTTCACCTTCTTTTGCGAATAAAAATGTTTATTTTTTCCGTATAATATGTTATTATAGTAATTTAGAGAGTATTTTTTCAATTCGGGAGCATCTTTATGAAAAGCGTTAAACAGTCGGATAAACTTCTCACCAATATAAACAGAATTCATATGATAGGCATCGGCGGAAGCGGAATGTGCCCCTTAGCCGAGGTCCTTTCTTCGCTCGGTTACACCGTTTCGGGATCGGATAACACCGAAACCGAAAAGACAAGGCGTTTAGGCGAACTCGGGATAAAGGTTTATATCGGTCAAAAGGCGGAAAATATTGAGGGCGCCGAGCTTGTCGCCTACTCCGCCGCCATTTCCGAAACCAACCCCGAACGCGCCGCCGCGGTCAAAAACGGCATACCTACGATGGAACGCTCGGTGCTTTTGGGCGCGCTTACAAGGCGGTATGACAACTGCATCGGCGTTGCCGGAACACACGGCAAAACCACCGTTTCTTCAATAATAACACAAATTTTGCTTCTTAACAAGATGCAACCTACGGCAATTATCGGCGGGGTGCTTCCGATAGCGGGCAGCAGCGCCGTTATCGGCGATTCGGATATCCTCGTTTGTGAGTCCTGTGAATTCGTCAATTCCTTCCTTGAATTCTCACCCGACGTCTCGGTGCTTCTTAACATTGACAACGACCATCTGGACTTTTTCAAGACGATGGACAATCTTAAAAGATCGTTTCGAGATTTTGTTTCGCTTTCGAAGATCTCCTACGTTAACGGCGACAGCGAACTTTGTCTTGACGCCGTTAAGGGGCTTGACACAAAGATAATAACCTTCGGCAGGAATAAAACCAACGATTTTTACGCCGACAATATAAGAATGGGCGATCACGGTTACTGTTTCGACGTCTTTAAATCGGGCAAAACGGTCGGAAGTCTTTGTATGAACATCCCCGGCGAGCACAATATATATAACGGGCTCGTTTCTTTTGCGGTCTGCTATGATTTAGGAGTAAGTCCCGATGGGATAGCCGACGCCGTTTCGAGATTTACGGGCGCCGGAAGGCGTTTTGAAAAATACGGGACCTACGGCGGCATAACCGTCGTTGACGACTATGCCCACCACCCGACCGAAATAAGCGCGACGCTTGCCGCCGCAAGATCACTTACAAAGGGCAGAATGATAGCCGCCTTCCAGCCCTTTACCTATTCAAGGGTCGCCCTTTTAAAGGACGGGATGATAAAGGCGTTAAGCCTTGCCGACAAGGTCTTTCTGACCCCCATCGTCGCTTCAAGGGAGGAAAATATCTACGGTGTATCGTCCGGTGATATCGCAAAAGGTCTTAACGACGCCGCCGTTATCGACGACTACGATACCCTTTGCCGCGAGATGATAAATTCGGCAAAAAGCGGCGATATCATAATAACGATGGGTGCGGGCGATATCTATAAGGTCGCCGGGAAGATTTCGGAGAAATTAAATGAAAACCGTTAAACTTTTCGACCAAGACTCATATTTAAGGCGATTTGACGCAAAGGTTTTATCCTGTGAAGGATCGGGAGATATTTTTAAGATAATACTCGATAAGACCTGCTTTTTCCCCGAGGCGGGCGGACAGCCGTCGGACACAGGCTCTCTAAACGGCGCCGCCGTTATCGACGTTCAAACAGAGGGCGACGAGATCGTTCACTACTCCCGTTCCCCCTTTGACGCGGGTGAGACCGTTTCGGGCGAGATAGACTTTGACCGTCGCTTTGCCTTTATGCAGAACCATTCGGGCGAGCATATCGTTTCGGGAATAGTTCATAGGCTTTTCGGTTTCCAAAACGTAGGATTCCATTTAAACGAAGAGTTCGTGACGATGGATTTTGACGGGATACTGTCAAAAGAGCAGTTGGAAAAGGTTGAATATCTTGCCAATAATGCGGTTTGGGAAGATCGGAAAATAACCGCTTTTTACCCCTCTCACGAAGAAATAAAGAATATATCCTTTCGCCAAAAATCGGGGATCGAAGGAGAACTGAGGCTTGTCAGGATCGAAGGCGTCGATATCTGCGCCTGCTGCGCTCCCCACGTTGCCTCTACCGGGCAGATAGGTATCATAAAATTTTTATCAAGCGAAAAAATGCGCGGGGGATCAAGGATATATATGAAGTGCGGCGGATACGCGCTTAAAGACTACCGCGAAAAGCTGGACAGCGTAACGAAATTTCAAAACGAATTTTCGGTGAAACCGGATAAGGTCTACGAAGGATTCATCGCCTTTAAGAAAACGCTTGACGACCTTAAATACGAAAATCTTTCTTTAAGAAAAAGACTTATTTCTCTTACGGCTGACGCGATCACCGAAAAGGTCGCTTTTGTCGAAGGATTTTCGATGCCCGAGCTTCAGAAACTCGGCGATCTTCTCTATAAGAATACCGGCGTTACCCATACGGTCTTTTCGGGCGACGGTGACGGTCACAGTCTTGTCATCTGCGGAGAAGAAAAAGAGGTCGAGGAATTGTTTAGCAGGGCAAAACAGAGCCTTAACTTAAAGGGCGGCGGACGAAACGGTTTGATATGCTGCCGTGTTTCAGCCGCGAAAGAGGATATTATAAGGGAGTTCTCAAAATGAACTGGACAGAAGTATCAGTAACCGTTCCGACAGACAGGACCGATGAGGCGGCGGCGATAGCCAACATGACCGTGCCTTACGGGATATACATCGAGGATTACAGCGAACTTGAAAATGATGCCATCCAAATCGCACATATCGATCTTATAGATGAGGAACTTTTAGCGAAAAATCGCGAAAAATCAATAATACATATTTATCTTTCCAAGGACGCGAACGTTTTTGAAAGCCTCGCCTATTTAAGGGAGCGCCTTAGTGCGGCGGGCATCGACTTCTCACTTAACGATCAGACGGTCGATGACGCCGACTGGAACGAAAACTGGAAAAAGTATTTCAAGGCGTTTAAAATAGGCGAAAAACTTGCCGTTTGCCCCTCATGGGAGACCTTTGATAACAAGGACGGTCGAACGGTCATCTCGCTCGACCCGGGAGCCGCCTTCGGAACGGGCAGCCACGCGACGACCTCGCTTTGCCTTGCGGAACTTGAAAATATCGTCAATGACGATACTACTGTTTTAGATATCGGAACGGGCAGCGGGATACTTGCCATTGCCGCTCTGCTTCTGGGGGCAAAGAGTGCCGTAGGGGTCGATATCGACGCGCTTTCGGTCGAAACGGCACTAAAAAATGCCGTTCGCAACGGTGTGGCGGAAAGGGCGGAATTTATTCACGGTGACCTTGCCGAAAGGGTGACGGGAAAATACGATATTGTTTGCGCGAATATCGTCGCCGACGTTGTTATAAGGCTTTTTGAAAACGTTAAAAACTATATGAAGGACGACGGTTATCTCATCGTTTCGGGGATAATCGATATCCGCGCCGATGACGTCAGGGCGGCGATCGAAAAGCACGGTTTTAAAACAATAAAAACCGTTACAAAGGAAGAATGGTACGCCTTTCTGCTTAAAAAATAAGTATTTTACAACAGGAGAATTATTATGCTTGAATTTGAGCAACTGAAACTGCGCCTTACGGGCAACGAACAGGAAATCAAGGACCTTAAAGACGCGATCGGCTATGAAAAACTCAAACGCGAGATCGAGGAACTTGAACAAAGAAGCGCCGCCCCCGGATTCTGGGACGACGTCGAGAACTCGCAAAAAACGGTGGCCTACACGGGAAAACTTAAAAACAAGGTCGAGACCTACGACGGCGTTTTGTCAACCTATGACGATCTTCTCGTCCTTATAGATATGGGCGACGAGGAGGGCGACCTTTCGCTTGTCGATGAGATAACCGCCTCAATAGACGAGCTTGAAAAAACGATCGCTTCTCTGCGGCTTCAAACCCTGCTTACGGGCGAATACGACCAGAACAACGCCATTCTCACCTTCCACGCAGGCGCCGGCGGTACCGAGGCGATGGACTGGGTGAGCATGATCGTTCGTATGTATACCCGCTGGGCGGAGCATCACGGCTTTTCGGTCAAGGTGCTTGACTTTTTAGACGGCGACGAGGCGGGGCTTAAAAGCGCTGTTCTGCTTATCGAGGGCGAATACGCCTACGGCTATTTAAAAAGCGAATCGGGCATTCACCGCCTTGTACGCATCTCACCCTTCGACGCCTCGGGGCGCAGACACACCTCATTTGCATCGGTCGAAGTTATGCCCGAAATAAGCGACGATATTGACATTGAAATTCGCGAAGAGGATATCAAGATGGACGTTTTCCGTTCCTCGGGCGCCGGCGGTCAGCATATCAACAAGACCTCCTCAGCCGTTCGCCTTACCCACATCCCCACGGGTATCGTTGTTGCCTGCCAGAACGAGCGAAGCCAGTTCCAGAACCGCGACAGGGCTATGAAAATGCTCAAATCCAAACTTCTTGAAATCAAAGAGCGCGAGCATCTTGAAAAGATCGACGATATAAAGGGCGTTCAAAAGGAGATCGCCTGGGGCTCGCAGATACGTTCCTACGTCTTTATGCCTTACACCCTCGTCAAGGATGCGAGGACGTCCTATGAAACGGGAAATATTGCCGCCGTTATGGACGGCGATCTTGACGGTTTTATGAACGCATATCTTAAAGCCGCTTCAAAGGGAGAACTTAAAAAAGACTGACGGCAGGAAATAAAAAAGGAAAGTGAGTGAAGAAAATGGTTAAAAGATTTATCGCCTACTATAAACCCTACAAAAAACTGTTTTTCCTCGATATGGCGGCGTCGGTCATTATATCGGCGATAGGGCTTGTCTATCCGATCATCACCAATCTTATGCTCAACGACTATATTCTGAACAAGAAATACGGCTTTGTCGTTTTCGGCGGACTTGCCGTCTTGTTCCTTTATTTTATAAGGATGCTTCTTCGCTATTTCGTTCAGTATTACGGGCACCTGATCGGGACGAATATGCAGGCAGATATGCGGCGGGATATGTTCAATCATCTCGAGACCCTTCCCTATTCCTATTTTGACAACACCGAGACGGGAACGATACTCTCGCGTATGACCAACGACCTTTTCGACGTTGTTGAGCTCGCCCACCACGGTCCCGAAAACCTTATTGTTTCGAGCCTTACGCTTATCGGCGCGTTTATCTATCTTATGACGATAAATGTTTATCTGACGCTTATTATCTTTGCCTGCGTGCCGATACTTGTTTTTGTTTCATCCTATTACCGTAAGAGGATGCATGCCGCCTTTAAGGAAAGGCGCCGGACCGTCGGCGGGATAAACGCCGCCGTTGAAAGCAGTATCACCGGGATCCGCGTCACAAAGGCTTTTACCAACAATGAATCGGAACTTGAAAAGTTTGAAAAAAATAATCAGCTCTTTGTCGAGGCATCCAAAAAATCTTACAGCGCGATGGGAAAATTCCATTCCATTTCGAGCTTTATAACCGACACCTTCAACGTTATCATCATAATCGCGGGCGGTCTTTTCCTCTATGCCGGAAAGATAAGCGCGGGTGACTATGCCACCTTTATCGTCGCCGTAAACGTTTTTATAAACCCCGTGACACAGCTTATCGGGTTTATGGAGCAATATCAGAACGGCGTTTCGGGATTTCAGAGGTTTTTAGAAGTTATGGACGAAAAGCCCGAAAAAGAGAACGAAAACGCTACCGATATCGAAAACGTTTCGGGTGAGATAGAGTTTAAGGACGTTTCCTTCACCTATGAAAGCGCCCGCGAAAAGCAGGTGCTTGATCACATAAATCTCAAGGTAAAGAAGGGCAAAAAGCTGGCGCTCGTCGGTCACTCGGGCGGCGGCAAAACGACTATCTGCCACCTTATTCCCAATTTCTACCGCGTTGACGAGGGCGAGGTGCTTTTCGACGGCAGAAACGTCAATGATATAACCTTTTCTTCCCTTCGAAAGAATATAGGTATCGTTCAGCAGGACGTATTCCTCTTCGGCGGAACAATAAAGGATAATATTCTCTACGGCAGACCCGACGCAACCGAAGAGGAGATGATAACGGCGGCAAAGCGCGCCAATATCTACGACTACGTTATGACCCTGCCGAACGGTTTTGATTCGGAAATAGGCGAGCGCGGAGTCAAGCTCTCGGGCGGTCAGAAGCAAAGAATAAGCATAGCGAGGGTGTTCCTTAAAAACCCTGCCGTTCTTATCCTGGACGAGGCGACCAGCGCACTTGACAACACGACCGAGATCTACATTCAAGAGGCGCTTGACGAGCTTTGCAAGGGACGGACGACCATTATAGTCGCCCACCGCCTTTCGACCATAAAGAACGCCGACGAGATCGCCGTTATCGAGGGCGGAAAGGTGCTTGAACAGGGCACCCACGAACAGCTGATGGAAAACGGCAAGGTCTACAAAAAACTTTATAATTCACAGTTTCGCGGCTGTAATGAATAAAAATTGCTTGCATTTATAAAAAACAGGTGGTATAATTTCCCTTGTAAATGTGTTGATAAAGGAAAGTAAGTTCGTTTCTTTGTAACAAGAGAGACCCTGCCGCGGCTGAGATCGGGGTTTTACGAAGCCGGACCGAAGTTCCCTTTTGAACAGTGTCGCTGAAAGTTTCAGTAGGCGGCAACGGCCGGGCACCGTTAGAGGTCCGTGGAGTGTTTGCTCTTAAGCAAGAATTACGGGTGGTACCGCGGAGTATTGATTTTTTACTTCGTCCTGTTTTACGGGTCGGAGTTTATTTTTTGTCCCGCCGAATAAAACTATGGAGG
>JAGAAE010000054.1 GCA_017615405.1 Clostridia bacterium
AACGACCGACACAGTGGCGTTCGTAAGGCTGCCGAGCATATTGAAAATATAGTCTTTTTTAATAGACTTATTTGGTAATTTATAGACAAATTTTTTCATCACTTTTGCTCGTTTTCCTTTATAATATCAATTAGTTTATCGACCGTTTTTACCCAGGTGAAGTTATCAATAAGCCGAAGATAGGCGTTTGTTACCGCCTCTTCCCTTTTTTCGGGTGAATTAACGGCGTCGTTCAACGCCTTGAAGACCTCGTCGGGCGAATTCGTATCCATAAGGGTACCGTATTCCTCGCCCGAGATAAGTTCCTTTGTTCCGCCGGTCTTGGTCGTTATAACGTAGCACCTTGCCGCGACCGCTTCGAGCACCGCCGTCGAAAAGCCTTCGGAACGCGAGGCGAGACAGAATATATCGGTTGCTTTAAGAAGGGCGATAACGTGCTCAAAATCAATTTTCCCGAGCTGGTAAACACCCTTAATACTCTTTTCTTTTATCTCTTCAAAAAGCGGACCGTCGCCCGCAAGAACAAGCGCCGTATTCTTATTTTCGAGCCTTGAAAAGGCGTCTGAAAGCGCGTTTACGCCCTTTTCGGGTATCATTCTGCCCGTATAAGAAATAACCGTCGTATCGTCGTCAAGCATAAGCTCTTTCCGGTAATCGACAACGGGATTTTTAAGCATTTCGTTTATTTCGTCGACGTCGATCGAATTATACAAAACGCCTTTTGACTTTATGCCGAAATGTCCGCTCCACTCGCAGGCGGCTTTGGAAACGCCGTAGTATTCCTTGCAATAATGCTTGTCAAGCGCCGTCAAAAAATGCTCAAAATGACCGCCCAGATAATCAAGGAAGCGGTTGGCAACCGTAAGATGGGTCGTTCCGTGTTCTATGCAAATACACCTAATACCGTGCTTTTTTGCCAATTTCATGGCGTGGAGCGAATGGATATAAAACCGCGCATTGACTATGATTATATCGGGCTTTGAGGATATGACTTCCCTGTCGATCTCCTTTTGGAGGCTGTTTTTCTTTAAAACAGGAAACCTTCCGTTTATAAAATTACGGCAATCGTAACGGAAGATCTTTATACCGTCTTCGGTGATCTCTTTTGAGGGGAGCGAAAAGAGATTTGAGGTCACAATCATAACCTCGTGACCTCTTCTTACGAGTTCTTTTGAAGAATAATAGGTGTAACGTTCGATACCGCCGATACTCGGCAGATAGTTAGCCGAAAAAATACATATCTTCATAATACTTCCCCGTAAAACGACCCTTGCATATTTATTGCCCTAAAACCGCCGCCATCACCGCAAACAACATAACGACGTTGACGCCCGACGCGGCAAAGATAAGTTGGTTGTCCATATTTTTCTTGAGGGTGAGCGTGTTGTTCCTGATAAACAGGTATAAAAGCGGAAGCGCGGGTATGAAATATCTTCCCTGGATACCCATTACGGCACCGGCTCCGAGGGTCGTATGATCTATCAGCAGGATTATCTCGACCGCAACGAATACGATGGCAAATAAAACGAATGCATAAACCCTCGGCAACGGTTTCAACGCCGTCGGCTCGTCTTCTCGTCTTTGGAATGCTATAAGGAGTATGGTAAGCATCGCCAAGGCAAGATACCACGGCATTTCGATCTGGAAGAATCCGAAATATGCGACGAGGGATTTTATATAGAAATCGGTGCTGACGTAGACCGTGTTTATCAGTATCGAGATAGTTTCTTTCGGATTGCGGAGGATATATGGCAGACTGTATCCCAGATTCGCCGTATTGGTAACGGTTTCGGAATTAAGCTTTGCGAAGCTTAGGAACTGGAAGACAAGAATGCCGACGACCGCAACGGCGCCCAAAATACACTTAAATAGGAAGTGATATTTCGGCGTCTTGAAGTTATCCTTCGGCAAAAGCAGAACTATCGCGGCAAGTGCGATATAGACGATCTTTTGCGGGATGACAAGAAAAATCATTACGCCGAGTATCAGCAGTTGTTTCCAGCCGATCTTTTCTTCGGAATAATGCAGTTTCATATAGTAGGCGAAGATAAGCATAACTCCGCTCATCGTGAATACGTCATATGAGACCGACGCCGCTATATGAAGTGACATTGGCAGCAACGCGATCACCGACAGCGCCGCCTTGCCGAACGGCATTATCTTTATCGCAAAATACACCGCAAGGGCAAACTGAATGATATTGAAAAGCCGCCCCATAAGATAGGTCCAATAGGCGCTCAGTCCTATAAGTCTCGCAAGGGTTATCCCGACCCCCGAGAAAAGATAGAGAAAATCGCTGTTTTCCATATAACCGCTGTGTGTGACGGTCATTTCCTTATCCTTGCAGAACAGATGAGCGTTGTCGATCGTGCGGTTGTATTCCTGGGCGGTAAGCCCCGGTCTTGCGCTGTTGTGATAGGTCAGGTCCTCGCCCCTCATATACCAGTTGTACTGCTTGTCGTTGAATCTGAACATCATCTTGTTTGAAACGTGGTATGCCGTACGGTAATGGAGCGATTCGTCGGGGACGGTGTTCGGGGTGAAGATAAACATATATGAGATCCCCAAAAACGCGACCGCGACCGCCGTTATCAGCGCGATCGACCACTTCTTTTTGCAGATGACAAAGGTCAGCGCCGCCATGAAAACGGACGCGAGTATCAAAAACGTGATATAAAACGCTAAACTCCTGTTCGTTTTGTCGGTACGAAGATCAATAACGACCTTCTCTTCCAGAGTCTCGCCGTTTAAAACGGTCTCACTGTCGGGAACCTCGAAGGATTTGTTGGTAACGACCGTAAAGCCCGCCTTGATATCGGTAGTCAGTTCAACGCTTAACGGAGCAGAGACCTTTTGATAGAACTCATCTGGGAGTTTAAGATAGGTATAGCCCGAACCGTTGATATCCTTATTGGCGATTTTTGCGGAAAACTCCTCTTTCTCGAAAGACACCTTGACGAAAATACTGCCGTTATCATCGTCCGAATTGGATTTAAAATACATTCCGAGTTTTCGGTATTCAAGTTCTTCGACGGTATAGGTCTGATCGAGCGTATCGCCCGGCATGACCGACAATTCGCCGTCAAACTCGGTTATATCGCCTAAGGTTTTGGACTTGGCAGGATAGTTTTTATAGCGCCATACTTTAAGCCAAAAGATCGAGGTCCCTATCAAAAGCACCAACAGCCCCGCAACCATTGCGAAGAATACCGCCCTGTGTTTTTTTATGAAACCCGTTATTTTTTCAAACATATCAACACTCCCTGAAACCTTGGAAAATGTTTATAACAAAAGTGACTAAAAAAGCAAATTTCGAAAGTGAATATCCAAAATCGACCACTGCCCATTAACTATAATATTTTACCATATATGGAAGATACAGTCAACAAAAAACTATCATTTGCACCATAACTTGTGACGGTCACCGTCCGACGATACGTTTGCCGGCTGTCAATTCAGGCACGCGCGCCGGAAGTCTGAGTGAACTTCCGAATAAACTTTTTAAGATTTGCAAAAATAACTGTTGCATTTTTTGATCATTTGTGATATTATACTATGGCGGTTCAAAAAACAGAATGGATTTGCGCCGGTAGCTCAGCTGGATAGAGC
>JAGAAE010000055.1 GCA_017615405.1 Clostridia bacterium
AGAGCGGATTTTTCCGCGCCGAATGCGACAAAGACCGTGTTTTCATATGCTTTTGCCGTTCCTAAGACGGCGAAAGCAAGGCAAAATATCATAAAAAGCGTCGTTAAAAAACCTTTTAAAAAACCTTTTAAATTCCTCATTGTAACTCCTTAAACAATTCCGCCAGAGCGTTTCCGAGCAGTTCAGCGGAATACTGCGCCTCCTCTAAGCTGTTTGCGTCGGTCCCGATCTCTATCAGCACCGACCCGGTCGTCAGCGATTCGTTATAATTTCGGGGCATAAGCGAAACGGCGCGGGCAAGCCCCGGATAAAGGCTTTCTATCTTGCTTTGTATTCTGACGGCAAGTTTTAGATTCTCACGATAGTCGGGAAAGTTTTTGACCGTTCCCGACTGGGATCCCATAACGAGCATTATCTGTGCCGCGGGTTTCCCGTTTACGGTTTTTGTAAGTTTTATCTTATCGCTCTCCCCCGAGGCGATCGCGTCACGGTGAATATCTATAACCACCTTCAGGTCCTTGTATTTTGCCTTATACGAGTTGATGGTCGCCGCTGCGTTCGGATAACTGTCGTTATAGGACGGGTGATCGTGCAGGGTCTTGTCGTGAAGGGTCGAGACACCCGAGGCATTAAGCTTTTTTGCTACGATCTCGCCGAGCGAAACAACGTTTTTTGAGATATCGGTCGTCCTTGTAAGATCCTTGTCGGTATAATAATCCCGGTTGCCCGAAAAAAACGATTCGGTCGCGTGGGTGTGGAGAACAAGCACCTGAGGAGATGAATTTTTGACGATACCGTATCGAAGTTTTTCGCTTAAAAGCGAGGCAATGTCGATCTTTAAATCGGTGCTGTTTTTAAGGTAAACGTTTTTATACGAGGTGTTTGCGGTATAGGGCGAAAAGTATTTTTCGATTATCTTGCCTTCCGCCTTGCCCTTTGCGCCGACGTCGACAACGCCGCCCGGTACGTTTTCGGTCTTTGATCCGTCCTGCGAAAGTGCGACGGGCGATATTTCGGCAGGCGAAAATGCGTTTGCCGGAATATCGAAAAAGTTTTCGGATCTCTCCTGCTCTTCAAAAAACGAGAGAAAGATCATAGCCCCGAAAACGAGAACGAAGAGAAGCGAAAAGAGAAAAACCGCCGCTTTGTTTCCGTTTTTTTCCATAAATCCGCCTCCTACAATAATAATTATGCCGTAGGAAAAGGCGATTATTCCCGCAAAAAGCCCCGCAAGGAAAACCTTGCGGGGCACGGTCGGTCAGTAAACCATATTTTAAATTCCGACGCCGAAAAAAGCGGTTTTCAAGAGGCCGCGGGTGGTGTTGGCGGAAGTGTCGACCTTTTCGACACTCTTAGCCGGCGCCATACTTTGCGACGATCTTCTTGATCCTGTCAGCCGGGTCAAGCAGCGAGCTTATCGAATTGTCCTTGTTCAGGGTTTCAACGAGAAGCGCTATGTATTTCGACATATTAACGCTTACGTACCATTCTCTTGAAAGAAGCTCGGGGGTTTGATAAATGAGGTTTGTCGTAAAGACCTTGTCGATAAGTCCGTTATTATAGTATTCATCGAACTTTTCAAGTCCCTCGACGAAAAGACCGAAGGTCGAGAAAACGAAGATGCGGCGAGCGCCTTTTTCTTTGAGCTTTTTGGCGATATCGAGCATCGAATCGCCCGAAGATATCATATCGTCGACAATTATGAGGTCCTTTCCGGTTATATCGTTGCCCAAAAATTCATGGGCTTCGATCGGGTTCCTGCCGTTTACAACGACCGAATAATTCCTTCTCTTATAGAACATACCGAGGTCGAGACCCAAAACCGACGAATAGTAAATACATCTTCCCATACCGCCCTCATCGGGAGAAACGATCATGGTGTTTTCCTTGTTGAGTTTAACGCCGGGGACCGCTTTGAGAAGGGCTTTTATCATTTGATATGCCGCCTGAACGTTATCGAAGCCGTCAAGCGGGATCGCGTTATTGACGCGGGGATCATGAGCATCGAAGGTGATGATGTTTTTAACGCCCATAGCGACGAGCTCCTGCAATGCCATAGCGCAGTCCATCGATTCTCTCGAGGTTCTTCTGTGCTGTCTGCCCTCATAAAGCATCGGCATAATGACGGTTATTCTTCTGGCTTTTCCGCCGAAAGCGGCGATAACGCGCTTCAGATCCTGAAAATGATCGTCGGGGCTCATGGGAACGGTCTGCCCGTACATCTTATAGGTCACGTTATAATTAAAGCAGTCGCAGATAATGAAAGCGTCAAGTCCTCTTGCCGTATGGTTAAGGACGGCTTTTGCCTCGCCCGTTCCGAAACGGGGGCAGTTTGCACCGATAACGAAAGTCTCGTCTTCGGGGATGTCTCTCCACTGTTTAAGATAGTAGTCGACCTTAGAGGATATGTCCTCGCAACCCTTCATACTTACGATAGCGAGGTCGCCGTAAGGCGTGTGTTTAAAGTCAATGTTGCTCATTTTCAAAACCTCCAAAAAACGAATGATTTCCCTTTCCTATATAATACCACAAATCGGTCGACATAAAAAGACCTTTTTTGCAAAAAAATGAAATATTATACGAAAAAATTATTTGATTAAAGGAAAGTATTTTGTTATAATTAAACAAGTATGAAATCAAGGGAGGATCATTATGCCGAAAGTTACGCTGCTCGCGCATACGCCCGACCCCGAAAGAACGGTGGCTTTTGCCGCAAAACTTTGTTACAGTTCTTCGGGTATCGAAGATTTAAGGGATGGACTTACCGAGGAAAAGATAGCCTCGTTTGTTAAAATGCTTGCCGATATGGGTCACGAAAGCCCTATCGAGCACGTTTCCTTCACCTTCGGCATCGAGGGCGTCAGCCGCGCCTGTACCCACCAGCTCGTTCGTCACAGGATCGCTTCTTACAGTCAAAAAAGCCAGCGCTACGTTACCGAGGGGCAGTTTGAATATATCGTTCCCCCCGAAATAGCGGGCGACGAGACCGCCGCACGGATATTTAAGGAAACGATGAACGCCGATCAGGAGGCTTATGACAGAATAGCTGAAGTTTTAAAAGCAAAACACAAGGAAACCTTTTTGTCCGAAGGATTTGACGAAAAAACGGCGGCAAGAATGGCGGAGAAAAAAGCAATCGAGGACGCCCGCTTTGTACTTCCGAACGCCTGCGAAACAAAAATCGTCGTTACGATGAATGCAAGAACACTTATGAACTTTTTCCACCACCGTTGCTGCTCGAGAGCGCAGTGGGAGATAAAAGAAGTTGCAGATATGATGCTTAAAGAGGTTTGCGCCGTCGCGCCCAATCTTTTTAAAAATGCGGGACCCTCCTGCGTGGCGGGCGCTTGCCCCGAAGGCAAAATGACCTGCGGAAAGGCGCGCGAGATGCGCGAATACTATGAAGGACTGAAAAACAATGGGTAAACTTATCGTCATCGAGGGTCTTGACGGAAGCGGAAAATCGACCCAACTCGAGATCCTCGGCAAAACGCTTGCCGAAAAAGGCATCGACTGCAAAACCGTTTCTTTTCCTGACTACGAAAGCGATTCAAGCGCGCTGATAAAGATGTATTTGGGCGGCGAGTTCGGAGCAAAGCCGGACGACGTCAACGCCTATGCTTCCTCGGTCTTTTATACCGTCGACCGTTTCGCTTCCTTTAAGAAAAACTGGGGCGAATACTATAACGCGGGCGGCGTCGTTCTGTCGGGTCGCTATACGACCTCAAACGCCGTTCACCAGACCTCAAAACTCGACAAAAAAGACTGGGAAGACTTTCTTGACTGGCTCTATGACTTTGAATATAACAAGGTCGGGATACCGAAGCCCGACAAGGTCATTTTCCTGGACGTTCCCGTCGAGGTCTCGCAAAAGCTGCTGACCGGAAGATATAAAGGCGACGACTCGAAAAAGGATATCCACGAATGCGACGTCAAATACCTTAACAAATGCCGTGACGCGGCATATTTTACCGCAAAATATTCCGACTGGACGGTAATTCCCTGCGCCGAAAACGGCGATATAAGAAGCATAGAGGATATCGCAAATGATATCCTTACGGAAGTTTTAAAAACAATTTGAGGTTGAAGTTATGATACTTGTTTTTTTAGCCGACGGATTTGAAGAACTTGAAGCGACCGCGCCGATAGACATACTAAGGCGCGGCAAAAAAGAGGTCCTGACGGTGGGCGTGACCGGGAAAACCGTTGTCGGCTCACATAAAATACCGGTGATTTGCGACAGGACGATCGACGAAATAACCTTTGACCCTTCGATTGAAGCGATCGTTTTGCCGGGAGGTATGCCCGGCACCGTAAACCTCGAAAAAAGCGGGGCTTTGCAGAGCATTATCGACGCTTGCGCCTCGGCGGGAAGGTTTATCTGCGCCATCTGCGCCGCACCGTCGATACTCGGTCACAAGGGGCTTTTAAGGGGCAAAGAAGCGACCTGCTATACCGGCTTTGAGAAGGATCTTACGGGAGCGGTCGTCAAATCTCAGCCGGTCGTGAGAGACGGGAATATTATTACCGCATTCGGCGCAGGAGCCGCTTTTCAGTTCGGGTTTGAGATATTAGCGGCGGTGAGCGACCGCGAAACCTGCGAAAACATAAGAAAATCAATGCGTTTTGGTGAATGATATGGATGAAAATATAAAACCGATCGAAGATAACGCGGTGGAAAACGAGGATCCGAAATCAGAAGGACCCGATGAGACTGCAAAAAAAGAAGATTTTGACGAATTCAAACTTTCGGACGGATTCGTCATAGACGAGACCGCCTATGACGAGATAAAAAAATCCGCACCGCAAAAAAAGAATAAAAAGAAAAAGAGCAAGGGTCCGATCATCTGGATAGTATCGATCGTGCTGATATCGTTTCTGCTCGCTTTCGGCATAATTTTTGCCGCCGCGGACTATTTGGGGATCGGCTTCGGCAGAGGCTCGGGCGAATGTGAAGTTACGATAAGCTCGGGCGAAACGACCGCCGAGATAGCAAAGGATCTTAAAGCCTGTGGTGCGATAAAATCGCAGTATCTTTTCAGGCTCTACGTAAAATTAAAGCACTATGACGGAAAATTCCGCGACGGATATCATCATTTTGACAGCGAGGCCGGATATGAGGCGATCGCCCAAGAACTTATGAAAAACGGAGAGTCGGCAAAACGCGTCAAGGTGACGATAGTCGAGGGTAAAAACGTCGACGATATCGCGAAACTTCTGGAGGAAAAGGGCGTCTGTACCAAGGAGGACTTTCTGAACGAGGTCCAGGAAGGGTCGTTTGACTATGATTTTGTCAAGCAGATCCCCGTGAATTCGGTGCATTACCGCCTTGAAGGATATCTTTTCCCCGATACCTATCAGTTTTATTGCTATGACTCCAAAGAATGCGCCCATTTAGCGGTCGACAAAATGCTTTCAACCCTGAACGAAAAACTGAAAAAGGCAAATATAGATATCAATAACATTACCGTTTTCGGCAAAAAATACACATTCCACGAGATACTGACCCTTTCCTCAATCGTTGAAATGGAAGCGGGCAGCCATAAGTCGGAGATGGCGAACGTTGCGGCGGTCTTCTTTAACCGCCTTCGCAGTTCGAACTTCTCCACCCTCGGCTCGTCGCCTACAAGGAACTACCCTTACGGGGACGGAAGATACAACACCTATGAATACCCGGGTATTCCCGTAGGACCGCTTTGCAGTCCCGGTATCGCCTCAATAAAGAGCACCTGCTCGCCGACCGAAAATTTTGATTATTACTATTTCGTCACCGACGCGAGCATGAAATTCTACTACAACGAGACCCTCGACAAGCATAATTCAACGATAGCGAGACTTAAAGCGGAGAACAACTGGATCTATGAAGAGTGATAAGTTTATCCCCGAGCTCCTTTGCCCGGCAGGGGATCTCAGTCGGCTCAAAACCGCCGTCGATTTCGGTGCCGACGCCGTTTACCTCGCGGGCGAAGAATTCGGAATGAGAACAGCCTCGGCAAATTTCAGCGTCGACGACCTTCAAAAAGGGATCGAATATGCTCATAACAATGGCGTTAAGGTGCATATCACTTGCAACACGATCCCTCACGAGGATGAGATAGAGCGTCTTCCCGAATATCTTAAAACACTTAATCATTTAGGAGCGGACGCCATAATTGCCTCGGATATCGGCACCATTTCGCTTGTAAAAAAATACGCTCCAAGGTGCGATCTTCACATATCGGTGCAGTCGGGAACGGTCAATTCCGTGACCGCCAACGAGTTTTACAATATGGGCGCCAAAAGGGTCGTTTTAGCAAGAGAAATGTCGCTTGACGAGATAGCGACAATAAGGGCGAAAACGCCAAAGGAACTCGAACTTGAAGCCTTTGCTCACGGCGCTATGTGCGTCTCCTTTTCGTCAAGATGCCTGCTTTCAAGTTATATGACGGGACGCGACGCCAACCGCGGCGACTGCGCTCAGCCATGCAGGTGGAGTTATTCCCTTATGGAGCAGACCCGCCCGGGGCAGTTTTACGATATAACCGAGACCGACAAGGGTACCTATATCCTCAACGCCAACGATATGTGTATGGCGCCGTACCTTGATAAAATGGCGGCGGCGGTGATATCAAGCATAAAGATAGAGGGCAGGGCAAAAACCGAATACTACGTCGCCGTCACCGCCAACGCATACAGAGGCGCGCTTGACAGCCTGAAAGAGGCGGACGGTGAATGGACCTTGCCGCAATGGGTCGCGGATGAACTCAACACAATAAGTCACCGGGCATATTCGACCGGATTTTATTTCGGGCGCCCCGAAAACGCCCAGACCTACAAGGATGCCGGGTATATAAGGGATTACGCCCTTTCGGCGATCGTCACGGGATATAACGACGGCATGATCGAAGCGGTCCTTAAAAACAAGTTTTTATCCGGCACCGAGCTTAACTGCCTTGAAGCGGGGAGCAAACCCTTCTCGGTCAAGACCGACGTTATGTATGACGAAAAGGGCGAACCGATCGAGAGCGCACCGCATCCGATGCAAATAATAAAGATACCCTTTCATCGCCCCGTAAAGCCGGGGTCAATGCTCAGAATGAAAACAGAATAAAACGTTTAAGCCCCGTTAATAATCAAATTAGCGGGGTGTTTTTATGCAAAAAAGTTTTTACCGTGTCTTTTCAAGAAGGAGTCTTATCTGCTTTTTCGTGATAGTCTGCCTTTTTACCGTGACGGGCGCGAGGGTATACGAGATTGCAACAAGTGAAAACTATCTTGCGGCGCAGAGTCTTCAATCAACCTATCGCGAAAACATAGCGCTAATAAGGGGAACGGTCTACGACTGCAATATGATCTCTATAACAAACAACAAAAAGACCTGTTACGCCGCGATACCGCCTACACCCGACGCCGTCGTTTCGGCGGGAGATTATTTGTCGGGCGATGAAAAGGCGCTGGCGACCGAAAAATTCAAGGAGCGAAAGGTCGCCGTTTGCAGACCCGAAAAAACGATAGAAAACGACAACGTGGCGACGACCTACGTCTATTCGACCGATTATGAGGGCTTTTTGTTCGAACATCTTGTAGGCTATATCGGAAGCGACGGTCACGGCGAAAGCGGGATAGAGGCGGCATACGACGATATTCTTTACAGCGGCGAATATGCAAGCGCGGTTTACGCCGTTTCGGGAACGGGATATGCCCTGTTGGGCGAAAAACCCGCCTTCCAAAACGACGTTGACAGGGTAAAAAGCGGCGTTATGTTGACCGTCGATATAAATGCACAGAGGATAGTATCCGAGGCGGCGAAGGGTCTTCGCAGGGGCGCGGTCATCATCGCCGACGCAAAGACGGGGAAAATAAGGGCGCTGCTAAGCAAGCCCTCCTTCTCGCCAAACGACCTTTCTTCGGCGGTAAAAGACCCGGATTCGCCCTTTATCAACCGTGCGCTGACCCCGTTTGCCGTAGGCTCGGTCTTCAAGCCATGTATCGCCGCCGCGGCGATAGACAATAACATTGGCGGCGTTTTGTATAACTGCACCGGACGCTCCCTGATAGACGGAAGATACTTTTCCTGCCATAAAAGGGAGGGTCACGGCGTCGTCGATCTCAGGTCGGCGCTCGCATTTTCCTGCAACGGCTATTTTTATAATCTCGGTATGCTTTCGGGCGCGCAAACGATCCGAAAAAGCGCCCTTCTTTTCAGTTTCGGATCGCCCCTTACGATCTGCAAAAACGTCACCGCAGGGGGCGGTAATATTACAGCGCTCAAAAATCTGAACTCGAACTCCGCCATCGCCAACTTTTCGATAGGTCAGGGGGATATCCTTATTTCCCCCGTCGGTATGCTGACCCTTTATCAGGCGATCGCGGGCGACGGCTCTTATTATATCCCTTCGGTCGTCGAGGCGATCCTCTCGGGCGACAAAAAAGAAACCTATGATTTCGGCAACAAGACCAAAGCCATGTCGGCAAAGGCGGCGGCGCAGATAAGAGAGGCTTTAAGAGAGGTCGTCATTTCGGGAACGGCAAAGCAGGCAAACTCCGAAAAGGTCGCCATATGCGGCAAAACGGCGACCGCCCAGACCGGAAGATATGACGGAAACGGCACCGAAATAACAAACAGTTGGTTTTGCGGATTTTTTCCTTATGAAGACCCGGAATACGTCGGCGTTGTTATGTCGGACGGCGCAAGCGACCGCTCTCCCGCCCTTATTTTTAAAGAAATTGCCGAAAATCTGTGTGATTCGAGCGGCAATGAAACGCCATAAAAAAATGAAGCCCCCGATTTTAAATCAGAAGCTTCATTTTTCTATATTTATCTTATTTTTTAAGCGCGATCGCTTTCTTGGCTTTTTCAACGATATTGACGGCGCGAAGACCGAATTCATCGAGAAGTTTTGCGGCGGGTCCCGAATGACCGAAGGTGTCGTAAACTCCGAGTTTTACGACCGGAACGGGATACTCCTCGCCGACAACCTCGCCGACCGCAGAGCCGAGTCCGCCTATGACCGAATGCTCCTCGGCGGTAACGATGGCGCCGGTTTCCTTTGCCGCTTTTATGATAATATCCTTATCGATCGGCTTAATGGTCGCCATATTGATTATCCTCGCGCTTATGCCCTCCGCCTTTAAAAGATCGTAGGCTTCAAGCGCCTCTTTTACCATAAGACCGGTAGCGATTATCGTAACGTCGCTGCCGCTTCTTAACTCGTTTGCCTTTCCTACCTCAAACTTATAGTCCTCGTCGAACACGATCGGAACGGCAAGACGGCCGAAACGCAGATAAACGGGTCCGTCAAGCTCGAGCGCTGCAAAAACCGCCTTTCTCGCCTCGACCTCATCGGCAGGATTTATAACGGTCATGCCGGGGATCGTCCTCATAAGGGCGATATCTTCATGGCTTTGGTGTGTGGCGCCGTCCTCACCGACCGAAATACCGGCGTGGGTAGCGCCGATTATAACGTTAAGATGGGGATAGCCTATCGAATTTCTGACCTGCTCAAAGGCTCTTCCCGCGGCAAACATCGCAAAAGAACTTACTATTACCTTTTTACCGGTGGTAGCGATACCGGCGGCGATGCCCATCATATTCTGCTCCGCTATTCCGCAGTCATAGAATCTGTCGGGGAATTCTTTTTTGAACATCCCCGTCTGTGTAGCCGCCGCAAGGTCAGCATCCATTACGATAAAATCATCGCGTATTTTTCCAAGCTCAACGAGCGCCTTTCCGTATCCCGCTCTTGTTGCAACACTTTTAACTTCCGACATCTCTTTTGCCCTCCTTATTCCATTTCGGCATAAGCCTTTTTAAGCTCTGCCATAGCCTGTTCGTAAAGTTCGTCGTTAGGAGCGGCACCGTGCCAGTTGACCGCGTTTTCCATATACGAAACGCCCTTGCCCTTAACGGTCTTGGCGATAATTGCAACCGGTTTGTCGCAGGTATCCGCCTTGTTAAGAGCCGTCTCTATCTCGTCAAAGTCATTGCCGTTTATGCAAATAACGTCGAAACCGAACGCCTCGAATTTTTTATCTATCGGGTAAGGAGAGTTGACCTCTTCAACCGTTCCGTCGATCTGAAGGTTATTGTTATCAATAAACAAAACGAGGTTGTCAAGCTTATGGTTTCCGGCAAACATTGCCGCTTCCCAAACCTGTCCTTCCTCTAATTCGCCGTCGCCAAGGACCGAATAGACCTTAAAGTCATTTCCGAAATGCTTTGCCGAAAGCGCCATACCGACCGCCGCCGAAACGCCCTGCCCGAGCGAGCCGGTCGACATATCAACGCCGGGTATCTTTTTAAGGTCGGGGTGACCTTGAAGAATACTTCCGATCTGGCGGAGATTTAAAAGTTCCTTTTCATCAAAAAAGCCCTTTTGCGCCAAAACGGCATATAAAGCCGGAGCGGCATGACCCTTTGAAAGAACGAAACGGTCCCTGTTCTCCATATCGGGATTTTTCGGATCGACCTTCATCTTCTTAAAATAAAGATAGGTCAGAATATCCGCGCAGGACAGCGACCCTCCGGGGTGACCCGCTTTTGCGGCGTGGATACCCTCGATGATACCCATTCGCACCTTGCATGCGATTTTTTCGAGTTCGAGTTTTAATTCCTTCTCCATCATTTTTTCCTTACCTTTGTTAAATAATCTATGAAATCGGCTACAGCGCCGTTTTCGGCTTTGCGGGTTATATACGTCGCTTTTTCCTTTACGTCGTCGGGTGAATCGACCGGCACCGCGCTTATATCGGCGACCTCAA
>JAGAAE010000056.1 GCA_017615405.1 Clostridia bacterium
AAAAAAATACCCGCTTAAACTCTACGTTTTTGATAACGGCTCGACCGACGATACAGTTGATCTCATTAAAAAGCTCGACGGTGTCAGCGTTATCGAAAACGGGAAAAATATCGGCTTCGGCGCGGCTCATAACCTCGCCTTAAAGCAGGATCCGGGGGAATATCATTTTGTCATAAACCCCGATATAACGGTGAACGGCGACCTGCTTTCGGATATGGTCGATTATCTTGAACAAAACGAAGACGTTGTTATGGCGATGCCGAAAATTTTAAACGTCGACGGGAGCGAGCAAAAACTCCCTAAAGAAATCCCTACCTTTAAAAGGCTGTTCTTGGGAAGGCTCTCTAAAAAGGTGAGAAACGAATACGTTTGGGCGGATAAAGAGATAAAAGTTCCCACCGAGATCGACTTTTGCAGTGGTTGTTTTTTCGGCATAAAAACGTGCGTTTTCAAAGAACTCGGCGGTTTTGACGAGCGGTATTTTATGTATCTTGAAGACGCCGACCTGACCCTTCGGGCAAAAAAGCACGGCAGAGTCCTGATCTTGCCGCAGTTTTGCGTTACCCATAAATGGGAAAGAACGAGCGCAAAGAAACTCAAATACCTTTTAATTCATATATCATCCTGTTTCAAGTTCCTAAAAAGGAGGAAAAAACTGTTATGAAGGTAATGATAACCGGTTCAAACGGTCAGCTCGGAAACGAGCTTCAAACGATCATCAAATCAGGCAAAAGCGAGATCGGCGCGATTTCGGAGAAATATAAAGACGCCGTGATCTTTGCCGTGGATATCGACACCCTCGATATAACCGATATGGCGGCGACCGACAAATTCATATCCGAAAACAAGCCCGATTTAATAATCAACTGCGCCGCCATGACCAACGTTGACGGCTGTGAGACCATGCGCGAGGTCGCCTTCAAGGTCAACGCCTTGGGGGTCAGAAATCTCGCCGTTGCCGCCTCAAAAATCGGTGCGAAGTTTATCCACGTTTCGACCGACTACGTCTTCGCCGGGAACGGAACGAAGCCATACGTTGAGTGGGACAAGATCGACCCGCAGAGCGTTTACGGCGCATCAAAGGCGTTAGGCGAAAAGTACGCACTTTCCTTTAACAAGAAAACCTTTGTCGTCAGGACTTCCTGGCTCTACGGATATATAGGCAAAAACTTCGTTAAAACGGTAAGAAGGGTCATAAAGGAGCGCGGCTCGATAACCGTCGTTAACGACCAGCGCGGCAACCCGACAAACGCCAACGATTTAGCGCATCACCTTTTAAAACTCGGCGTAACCGAGGAATACGGCGTTTACCATTGCACCGGTGAGGGCGAATGCTCGTGGTACGATTTTGCCGCAAAGATCGCCGAGTATTCGGGCTTTGAAAATGCCGTTTTCCCCTGCTCGACCAAGGAATATAACGAAAAATTCAACGTTCCGACCAAGCGACCCGAATATTCGTCCCTTATGAATATGGGACTTATCTGCACCGTCGGAAACGAAATGCGCGGCTGGGAAGACGCGCTCAAAGAATATATAAGCAAAGTGGAGGACTGATTTTATGAAAACCTATCTTGTGACCGGCGGTGCCGGATTTATCGGCTCGAATTTCGTCATTTATATGCTTAACAAGTATGACGACGTTAAGATAATCAACGTCGATAAACTGACCTATGCCGGAAACCTTGAAAACCTTAAAAGCGTCGAGAAAAACCCGAACTACACCTTTGTTCAGGCGGATATCTGCGACAAAGCGGCTATCGCGAAGATCTTTGCCGAAAACGAGGTCGACTACGTTGTCAACTTCGCGGCGGAAAGCCACGTTGACAGAAGCATTTCAAACCCCGAAATTTTTGTTAAAACCAACGTCGAGGGAACGGTCAATATGCTTCAGTGCGCCAAGGAGGCGTGGACGGTAGGCGACGACAAATATAAGGACGGCGTTAAATATTTGCAGGTGTCGACCGACGAGGTCTACGGCACCCTCGGTGAAACGGGATACTTTACCGAAACGACCCCGCTTGACCCCCATTCGCCCTATTCTTCTTCGAAGGCATCAGCCGATCTGTTTGTCAAGGCGTTCGGCGACACCTATAAATTCCCCGTTAATATAACCCGTTGCTCAAATAACTACGGACCCTATCAGTTCCCCGAAAAACTTATTCCGCTTATTATGAACAACACGCTAAAACATAAGGACCTTCCGGTCTACGGCGACGGTATGCAGATCCGCGACTGGCTTTACGTTGAGGATCACTGCAAGGCGATAGATATGGTCATCCGCGACGGCAAATTAGGTGAGGTCTACAACGTCGGCGGTCACAACGAAAAGCCGAATATCTTTATCGTTAAATCGATAATCGAATATATCAAGGAAAACGTCGATGAAACGGTCGGCGAGCATATGATAAAACACGTCACCGACCGAAAGGGTCACGACCGCCGTTACGGTATCGATCCTCAGAAGATCAAGGACGCGCTCGGCTGGTATCCCGAGACCTGCTTTGAGGTCGGGATCAAGAAGACCATGAAATGGTATCTTGACAATATGGACTGGGTGCAGAACGTCGTCAGCGGCGACTACCAGAAGTATTATGAAAAAATGTACGGCGGAAAGAAGGAAATTTGATAATGGGAAAGTTTAACTTTATAAAAACCTCCATCGACGGCGTTATTATCGTTGAGCCGACCGCCTACGGCGATAACCGCGGCTATTTTATGGAGACCTATCAGAAAGAGGATTTTATAAAGGGCGGCATCACGGTCGATTTTGTTCAGGATAACCAGTCAATGTCGACAAAGGGCGTACTTCGCGGTCTTCATTTTCAAAAACAGTTCAGCCAGTCGAAGCTCGTTCGCTGCATAAGAGGCGAGGTCTTTGACGTTGCGGTCGATTTAAGGGAAGGCTCCCCGACCTTCGGCAAATGGGAGGGCGTCCTGCTCTCGGCGGAAAACAAAAGACAGTTCTTTATCCCGAAAGATTTTGCCCACGGCTTTTTAGTTTTATCGGATGAGGCGGAATTTGTTTATAAGGTCGATGATTATTATCACCCGAATGATGAGGGCGGTCTTATGTGGAACGACCCCGATATCGGGATCAAATGGCCGATACCCGAAGGATTCAAGGTAAATCTTTCTGAAAAGGACAAGGTTCATCCGCCCTTTAAAAATTTTAAAAAATAAAATAATAAACCTCTCTTTTAAGGTTAAAATACCTATAAAAGGGAGGTTTTATTATGCAAAAAAGCGTAACGTCATTTGTAAAGGGTATGGGTGCCGGAATGATAGCGGG
>JAGAAE010000057.1 GCA_017615405.1 Clostridia bacterium
GAGACATGGAAGGCAAAAAGAAACTTGCAAAGCGTATTGCAGGAATCGACGAAGACTAATATAATAATAAGGCTTCGTCCCAAAACAAAGGTATTCTGCCGGCGGTCCTGCCACAGTATCGCCGGCTGATATAAAGAAGGTAAGACATTTTCAGAAAGTGAGGAAAGAAATGAAAACAAACCTTAAGAAGCTTACAGCTTTACTTGTTGCTGTAGCAATGATGTTTGCACTTGCTGCTTGCGGCGGAAAAAAAGGTGATGATGTCGTAGAGGAAACCGAGTATGCCGAAGAAGAACTTGTAGATGCTGACGGAAATCCGGTCAGTGACAATTCCGGTTCGACTTCCGACGGTAAATCTTCAGGCAAATCCGACACAACAACGAAAGTATACGTTGCCGATGACAATCAAGGTGCAAAGCTCCAACCTATCGGCAATCCTTACGGTTCAATTCCTTCAAACGTTAAAGGAACAACCGTTAAATTCGCAACCTGGATCGATCATACTTCAAACGAGTCTACACAGGTTCTTAAGGACTTTACTGCAAAAACAGGTATAAAGGTTGAGCTTGTTAAGGTGCCGCAGGTCGGATATATGTCAAAAATGACTTCTATGATCGCTTCGGGTCAAGCACCTGATGTCTTTGTTGATAACTATGAATTCCCGGTTTCCTTGAAAATTGCGCAGCCTGTTAACAGTTATGTCAACCTTAAAGATCCCGTTTGGTCGAAGGCGCATATTTCCTATTCGACCTTTAACGGCAAGACCTACATCGTTAACGGTGAAAACGTTCACTGGAACTTCGTAAACGGTATTATTTATCATAAGAAGACTGCCGAAGACAACGGTATAACCACGCCAGACGATTATCTTGCCGAAGGTAAATGGAACTGGTCTAATCTTCGTCAGTTTATGAAAGATTACAGCAGTATCCCCGGTGACTATTACGGCGGTTTGTTAAAACCGGAAGAGCTTGCCGCTTCCGCCGGAACAGGACTTGTTAAGTACAACAACGGAAAGTTCTCTTCGGGTATTGGTGACAGTCAACTTACAGAGGCGATCAAAAAGGTTGCGGATATCAATAAAAACGGGTATTCAATGGATTCTACCCTTCAGAAATTCTTCTGCGACGGTACTCAGGCACTTACGCTCGGTTCAAACTGGCAATTCACAAAATCTGCCATAGCGTGGGAAACCCTAAAGCCCGGTAGTATGGGATTCGTTCCTCTGCCTGCTCCCGATAAAGGAGAGGCCTATGCCCCCCAGAATACCCGCGGTTACGGAATTTGTAAGGGTTCAAAGAATCCGGAAGGAGCCGGATATTTCCTGCGCTACTTCCTTGACGCCGCAAATTACGATAACAACGTAGTTTATAAAGATGCGTCCGTAACGGTTCCGATGATCGAAAAGGTCAGGAGCGAAAACGCAAAGAGAAAGAAATGCCTTGTTGTTTCCGAAAACTGTATGAATCTTGTTAATTCCACTCTTTACAATAACATCGCAACAGAGCTTAAAGGAACCGATCCGAGTCAGATCGCAAGCGTTCTTTCAAAGAAATCCGGCGTTTGTAAAAATGCCGCCGATAAAGCAAACGATTTAGTAAACAAGGCAAAATAATTAAGGTTTTATCACTACAAATCAAACGGATTCGTGCCGAATGGCGTTTTCAGTATTGAACAGGGGGGTGTGTTTGTGTCAAAAAAGACAGTTAGTGTCGCGGTATCATTGCTTTGTATCGCCGCGATCGTTTTAGTTCAGTTTGTCAATACCGTAACCTTTGCCGATCAACCTTTGGCAAAGGCGCCGGTCTTGTGGTATGAAGATGACTTTGAGTCGGAAAATCCCGCTAAGATCACCCTCGACAGCAATGCTAAAATCGAAAGTGACGAAGGCAGGATTTCGATCGGCGTAGCAACCGAAGAGGGAAGCTCCAACAAGGTCTTGGAGGTCGTCAAGAGGGATGTTCCCGCAAATCCTTACGTAAACACACAAAGAATAAATTTATATCCTCAAAAACCGGATGGAAGTTATGGGCTGGTTAATGACGGAGCTTTAGAATCCGGAAAAACATACAGGTATATTGTAACCTACGATTATAAAGTTGCCGATTTGTCCGGTGCTAACGGAATGTATGTTTTCACAAGCGTTGCTCAAAAAGGAGCTTCTTTTACGAACGATAAGAAAAACTCACAGGGATATTGTCTTGCGTCGAATTATCTTTATACGCAGGATATAGGTGATTACGGTCTTTTTAACCTTGTTGCGCCCTTGGGTGAATGGCAAACGGTATCGACCGCAACATATTGTTCTACCTCGACGGGTATTTCCGATCCAGCGATAATTATGCAGTTTGAGCTTTGGCGGGATTTTATCGGAACGGTATACTTTGATAATATAAAGGTATATAAGGTCGATGAAAACGATGATGTGGCAACCGTCATATTCGATGCAAACGACAATGGAGTCACACGGTTGAATCCGGTAACCTACGTTCGGGGTGCTTCATATAATTTGCCGGTTCCCGCTAAAACTGGATTCGATTTCCTCGGGTGGTATGCCGACTCCGAGTTTACCGAGCTTTGCGATAACGCCTTGCCGAAAAACAAGGTGAACGGTAAATATACGGTTTTGTATGCCCGCTGGGGTGACAGCAGGATCCTGACCGATGATTTCGATCAGAAAAACGCTGAAAGCAGGTCGCTTCAGGCATATTTATCGGTCGAAAACAACACCGGATTCAAATCGACGAATGCTCTTAGATATTCTGCAAGTTCATCGGCAAGTTCGGCTTACGTTCCTATTGACCTTAAGGGCAATAGATTTAAAACTGCCGTAACCGCAAATCAGACAGTGCAGTATATTGCCGAATTTGATTATAAATCTCCGAAAAGCATATCATCTGCCGGTGTAAAACTTTCATTTGATATGGTAAACGCTTCGGATAATAAAAGTATTGTCAAATCAAGCAACGCCGGATTCTGTGTTTCGCCCACCGTCGGGAACGCCGACGGCGTATGGCATAAGGCGTCATTTGCACTGCGCTTCACACCCGACAAATCGGTTAATGCAGCGGTAGTTTTGAAATTCAACAGTTCCGACAGTGCCGAAATACTTATTGATAATCTCAGCTTCCGAAAAATGAGCGGTCGTATCGGATCCTTCGTCTTTGAAAGAGATGAGTTTACCGAATATATCGACCCCGTTGCCGGTGAATACGGTGAACTGTCGGGGGTATCGCTCCTTGCAACAAGAAAAGGATATGTTTTTGACGGCTGGTATTCCGGTCAAGAAAAGATTTCGGTTGATACCTTTGATGCCAAGGACTATACTCTTTCACCCAAGTGGAAGGAACTGACAGCGCCTGAAAATACCACTGAGGTGTTTGCCGATGACTTCGATGGTGAAACACCTTATAATCGCAATATTTATGATGACGTTATCGTAGGTCCCGATACGAGTGGGGACGATTATTGTACCGACGATTTTGAACAGTATAACGGTAACGATATCGACATAAACGACAACTACAAAAAGGATGATCGCCCGGCTGGACTTTCCCTGACGACTGAAAAAGAAGCCGACGGCAATGCCTATTTCAGATTTAAGAACACCGATAACGTCCTTTATCGCCAGAATCTGATCTTCCGCGATCCAAACGGCGATCCTCTATACAATAAATCACTTTTAAAGACAAAAAAATACACTGTAATTTATAAGTTCAGGTATAAGGTTATTGCCGCTCCCGGAGACGGAATGTGGATGACCTCTGTCCTCTGCAATGCCAACACTAACGATGCAAGCGGAAAATCCAAATGCTTTATAATTGCCGAGAATAAGACGGCAGGTTCGTCATATTTTTACGGGAATACGGACGGTAACTGGCATACGGTAAGTTTTGCCGCTAACTTCCAACCAACAAGCGATAATCCGGTTACGCCGGGATTCTTCCTTGAATTTGGTTCGCAATACGGCATAAGAAAGGTCGATATTTGTTTCGATGACGTTTCGGTAAAGGTCATTGAGGGACAGAATAAGGCAATAAACTATGCTTGCTCCACTACGCCAAAATCCGGTCAACCCGGTCCGACTCTCGAAGCCATAGACGTTCTGACGGCTGAGGTTGATACTCATATTAATTTCCCGAATCCCTATTCTGATGAATATAAATTTGTCAATTGGACAAACACGTTGGGTAAGGCCGTCACCACCGCTCCGAAAACTTCAAATGGCAGCACCGTAACAGTCTATCCTAAGTGGGAATCCCTTGAA
>JAGAAE010000058.1 GCA_017615405.1 Clostridia bacterium
ATAAAGACGTTCCCGGTATTAACGAACCTTATAAGAAAATCGAATGAAGCAACCAGAGCCGCAAAGGTCGACGCATTTATCGTAATCCTCTTTATAAAGCGGTTTATGGGGCGGTGGAGAACATGTTTCGATAAATAAACGGCATAAAATACGATCTTAAACAGGGTCGAGACGACCGTTCCGACAACTATACCGATAAGTCCGAAACGCCAGATAAGGATAAGAGAAAGGACAATATTTATAGCCGCCTCGCCGTAGGATCCGAGGCGCGTTTGCCTGAATCTGCCCGCCGCCACCGACATAGTCGAATACGGCGCGCTTAACTGCGTCACCAACGACGCTATTACAAGAAGCAGGGCAAAAAAAGGCTGATAATAATCGGCATCGGTAAGTCCCGCGGTATATATTCTTACAAAGGGAACGAGCATTACCGCCGTTACCGCAAAAAGGACGATCGAAACGATCGATATCATCGTTTCATAAAGACCGAAGGTCTTTTGAAGTCCTTCTTTTTCTCCCCTTGCATACATATCTCCGAAGACCGAGTCCATGCCGGTTGAAAATGCCGCCGTTATCTTCTGGATCTGGGAAACGACCATAAAATGTACGGCATATACCGCCACAAGCGTCATCTTTCGGGCGACGATCGTCAATACGAAAACGTCGGTATTATAATGAAGGAAATACGCAATATGCTGGCCGAGCCCTACCCATTTATCCTTTAAAAGTTTTTCTTTTGAGCGGACGTGACGCTTGATCCGATAGTTTTTCTTGACGTACCAATAAAGATAAAACGGTTTTATGGCGAAGACTACGCTGCTTACCAGTTTGACAACGATAATACTTAAATTGAGCCTTGTCAGCAGTATTATCATAAACATATTGCATACGGTCGCAAAATAGCTTAGGGAATTTGAAATATAAACCTTCTGATCCGCCTGCAAAAAAACGGCGTTTGAAATTCCGAAGAAATACTCGGCAAACGAGGAAAGACTGATAACGATGACCAAAAGGAAGGTCGATAACCAATCGAGTGTCTTAACGTCAGATATTTTGTGAAAACAGCAGGCAAGTATGAGTACGTGGACCATAAAAGCGTAGGCGATAATGCGGAAATACTTTCGCACCTCGCTCAAAACAAGGCTCATTTTGTCCCAGTCCTTTTCCGCGAGCGGTTTATAAAGCGCCGCCTTTGCTACGGCACCGATCCCGCCTTCGATCAACATTATGTATCCTAAAAACTGGGTGATCGAGGTCGTGGCGCCGTAAACCTCGGAGCCGAACGCTTTCAGCAATACCCTTGGGGTCACAAGACCGCAAACGACCAATATAAATTGCCCCAAAAAGGTTACCGCAATATTTCGTTTTGCCTTTTTTTCCCTGTAACTGTTTGTTTCGATTTTTTCCATTTTAAACACATTTACCCGTTTGATTGGTATTTTGTTTCATCTTTTAAGAAACCTGCATATTTTCAGATATGCGCAAAAGGATCTCCATCTGCGCCGATAAAAAAGCCGAAGCCCCGTTTTTTTGACAAAAGGCGCCGCGCTCAGGTACTCGCGTGCGCGCGAAACGTGAGAATATTCAAAAATTTCTTCAAATATTGCTTTTTCAAATCCTTTATTTTTGTAAAGCCCGTAAAGTACCGCCCACAGGACACGAAGATACATTCTATAAAAAGCGGCTATGTTTTTCTCATCGTCAAGCCCGAGTTTTACCATGGTTTCATAGACCTTCGGTCTTACCGTAAAAAGTGTCTTATACTGAGCGTCGTCATAGTTATGGGTTATACTTGAAGGGTTTGTACGGTAATTATAAAACGCCCTGTCGCAATAATAAAACTTTTCGGCGGCGGCAATTACGGGCAGGCTCTGCAAAAGGTCCTCCCCGGTTTTAATACGGTAGTATTCACCATAGTCAACGTCAATATCAAAGAGCGATCTTTTACAGATTTTTATACATAACGAATTCATAAAAGAGGTCGTTATCACCTTATGAAAATAGTCCTCTTTTGAAACGTCGCCTTGACCGAAAACAGCCGCTTCTTCATATAATTCGTTGCCGTCAGGATCGGTTTTTCTGAATTTGAACTGTATAATATCGGGGCAACGGTCGGCGATGATCTTATCGATCTCAAAAAGCATATCTTTACAAACGGTATCATCGGAATCAATAAAGCAGATATACTCGCCTTTTGACCGCTTTAAACCTGATTGTCTTGAAAACAAATGCCCGTGATTTTCCTGATGGATGACACTTATCCGCTGATCTCTTCCCGCGTAATCATCACAGATCTTTCCGCTGTTATCGGTCGACCCGTCGTCAATAACGATGACCTCAAAATCGCGGAAAGTTTGCCCGACAACAGAGTCGAGACAATCCTTTAAGTATTGCTCAACGTTATAAACCGGGATTATGACCGAAAATCTCAATTTCTCCATAGTTTGCCTCTTAAGCCGACGAGAGTAAAAGTTATTTTACCGCGCTTTGTTATCATCCGAAATTCCTTCCGAAATGATCTCTTTTAACGACTCACATTCAAGATAATTCTTTAAGATAAGCTTCTCGTTTTCGCCGTATGCCCGGCGAAGTTTTATCCGTGAAAGACGATGCCCTGAAAGCTTATCAACGGCGCGAAAAGCAAAAGAATGCCTCCCGTTTATCATATATAAATAGTCGTTTATTTTTTTCTTGGCAAAAGCGCGGTAGTTATTTTTAACGAAATTATCGGCTTTTATCTCTTCGCTTCTGTTTTTGAAATTATTAAGTATTTCTTCCGCTTTTTCACCCTCGGCAAGACGGACGGAATTGCCCGACTTTGCAAGCGGGATATATCCGACCGCGCCATCGTCATCGATCTTTATAAGAATGCCGGTTTGCCACACTTCTTTATCACTGTTATCAAAAAGGAAATTACCCTGCCCGTAAACGATCGTCCCCGAAAGATACTTTTCCTCGCATCCGATACAGTGACTATGCTGACAAACGACAAGATCGGCGCCCTTTTCGATAAGTTTGCGGCAGTTTTTCTGCAAAAGCGGGGTCGGATAACGGTAGTATTCTTTCCCACCGTGATATAACACAATCACATAGTCGGACTGCTTTTTGAGCCTGACTATGTGATCCGGGGTCTCGAGCGGATCAAAGGGGTTTGCGCCGGCATTAGTTTCCGATACTATCGAAAACTCGTTTTCACAGCAGGCGTAAACACCGATCTTTTTTCCGTTATGACTAAAATAAAACGGTTTTGCAGCCTCGCCCGGGTCGTTTCCCGCGCCGACGTATGCAATTCCGTTTTTTTGAAGCAAATCAACTGTTGAAAAAAGTCCCTGTTCATCCTGATCGAGGATATGATTGTTGGAAAGGGTGAAAAGATCCGTTTTAGCTTTTTTATAAAGGTTTATCACCTTGGATGGCGCCGAAAAGTTTTTGCCGTTTTTTCTGATGGGATTTAAGATATCACAAAGCGGAGATTCCAGGTTGAAGATCCTGAAATCCGCCTCGCTTAATATCTCTTCTAATTCCCTACCGAAAAGCGCCCCGGTGTCGCCCTTTTCAAACAATTCGATATTACTCTTTGTCGGTATAAAATCCGCACCGATAAGTATCATTTTTTATCCTCTTTTAATAATTCTCTTTGATAAAGGCGGCGGCATATCCCGTTTGCGATCCTTATGCCGAAAAGTTTCCAGAAGAAACGCTTGACCTTGAAACGTCTTTGTGCGTCCTTGGGCAAAAGCCATTCCATATGGTTCAACATTTTTACTTCGCAGGCTCTGCAAACACCGCACTGTCTGCCGTTTTTCATGGGAGTATGGCAAAACCAGATATGAGACATAACGTCTTCATATCCCCAATCCTTGATGTTTTTGAGCATCGCGGCTTCGGCTTTATCGATTATCGGGAAGGAAAAATTCCCGAATGCAAGTTTTCCCGTTTCGGTCGCCTTTTCCGGGTCAAGGATATAGGTATCACCGCTTTTGACAAGACCGCCGCCTAAACGGATGGACTCGGTCATACGCATTGTTCCCTCTTCCCCGCCTTCGGAGCCGATCTCGATCCCGGGGCAGATCGCCGCATATTGGGACAATATGTTATACTGACCGCCGAGCGCTATGGTTTTGCGTATCTCGTCGTAAGCCTTTGTTATCTTATCATCGATCGGTATATCCTTTTCATTGACGTATTTTACAGGCAGAATAGTTGCTTTTGTTTCCGGCTTTTCGGAAAGAGCTTCCAGTATCTCGTTTTGTGCCCTTATTTCTCTTTGCTCGCTTTTGCGCCCGATACCGGTTATATATACCGGTTGAACGGTCACGTTTTCCATTCGGGATAACTCGACCATCCTGTAGGTCGAATCCCAGCCGCTTGTCCAAAGAATATAGATTGTTTTATTTTCCATTACGTCTCCGCTGTTTTAACAAATCAGCCGACCTTTGGTCGTTGCCCGCCGTGCGCCGCGTGGAGGCTTTGTTATTGCACGGCTACCCACCCTTGCGGGTGGGCTGTATTACCTTATATTATTCAGTAACCATTTTTCCGTCGGGTCCGAAGTGATACATACCTTCGGGAAGTAAGCCGTTTGCCTTGGCAGCGCTTACGTAACGGTCGCCGTCCTTCTTGATCTTACCGTTGTAGATTACATAGTAGTAATCGCCGTCAAGGCAGATAAGACCTGCGTCTTCCTGGATTACGCCGTTTACTCTGTAGCAGCCGTTTGCGTCGATCTCG
>JAGAAE010000059.1 GCA_017615405.1 Clostridia bacterium
AAATAGAGGAAAAAGACAAGCAGATAGAAGACCTTAAAAAAGAGAACCTGGAGCTTGCCGCCAAGAAAGAGGCGGCAGCTAAAGTTCCCGCCTCTTCATCCACCCCCTCTGCTCCGACTACCCCTTCGACCCCCGCCACCCAGTATACAAACGAAGAACTTCAAGCCCTTATCTCATCGATGACCGTTCCGAAACCCGAGCAAAAGCCGCTTAAAGACCACGTTTGTTATCTCACCTTCGACGACGGACCTTCGACCAACGTCACCCCCCTTATTCTCGATATCCTAAAAAGCCAGAACGTCAAGGCTACATTCTTTGTAGTCGGTACGGGAAATTTATCTCTTTTAAGCCGCATAAGCAGCGATGGTCACACGATAGGGCTTCACACCGACACCCACCGTTGTTACGAACAAAACTCGAATAACATCTATTCGAGCACCTATAAATACCTTCTCGACCTTAAAGCCGTTTCGGACAAGGTCCAGTCTTTGACCGGAAAAAGGTCGACCGTCATCCGCTTCCCCGGCGGCGGAAGCAACCTTGTCAGCAAAAAGGTATGCCCCGGTATTATGTCTAACCTCTCGGTCCTTGTCCAGGATATGGGATATTCGTATTTTGACTGGAACGTAAGCTCGGGCGACGCCAACGCGACCAATCCTACACCTCAGCAGATCCTTTCAAATATCATAAACAATTCTCACGTTGCAAACGGAGAAGGAATATGCGTTCTGATGCACGACACCAACGCCAAAATGACCACGGCGCAGGCGCTCACCGGAGTCATAACCGAACTCAAAAAGAGAGGTTATACCTTTGAGGCTCTCTCGCCCGGCGATTTCGGATTCCATCACGCCGTTGCTAACTGACGGAGCTTTGATATGAAAAAATATTTGGGATCTTCTTTTATATTCTTTTCGGCGGTCTTCTGGGGCTCGTCGGGAATATTTGTCAACACTCTTAAAGAATTCGGCATTTCCGGAATAGGCATCGTTTTCGGACGTGCCGTTTTTACTGTCTTGATTTTAGGTCTCGGACTTCTCATTTTTGACCGGAAAGCGTTTATCATCAAGCGACGCGACCTTTGGATATGTGCGGTAATAGGTATTGCAAGCATCGTTTTTTTCAACTACTGTTATTACAAAACGATGGGCTATACGGGGCTTTCGGTCGCCGCCGTTTTAATGTATACCGCTCCCGTTTTCGTTATGATAATCTCGGTTTTGTTCTTGGGTGAAAGGCTTAGTCTTATAAAGGTTTTGTCCTGCCTTGTCGCCATCGTCGGATGTGCCTTTGTCACCGGGCTTATCGGAACGGGGGCATCGCTTAACGCACCCGGTCTTATCTTCGGGATTTGCACGGCGTTCGGCTATTCGCTTTACGGGATATTCAGCAGCATCCTGGTTAAAAAAGGCTATAAAACGACCACCATAACCTTTTATTCCTTTGTTTTTGCCGTTTTAGGCTCGGCGGTGGTCGTCGGAAGGGAACTGCCGGGCGTTTGTCAAACCTTTTTTTCGGGCACGGTCCCATTCGTCACGATAGTTTTAATGTCACTTATAAACACGATCATCCCCTACATACTCTATTCGTCGGGGCTTAAAACCGTCAGACCATCTACCGCGATCATCATCGCAACGGTCGAGCCGATCGTCGCGACGATCTTCGATATAACGGTCTATAAAAAATTCCCATCGGTCTTTGCTTATTTCGGAATGGTTCTGATCCTTTCCGCCGTCCTTGTTCTAAATCTTTTCGGAAACGGAGAAAACGAACGTAATGAAACTGCTCGCAAACGCTAAACTTAATCTCACCCTCGATATCGCGGGAAAAAGAGAAGACGGGTATCACCTTATCGATTCGGTCTTTCAGTCGATCTCGCTATGTGACGAGATAAATATTGAAAAAGCGGACGCCGTTTCGGTCGTTTTTTCCGAAAAATCCATACCCGCAAACGAAAGCGTCGCTTATCGCTCTGCCCGAGCTTTTTTTGAGTTCACCGGCTTAAAGGGCGGCGCGAAAATTTACATAAAAAACAATATCCCGACCGGTTCGGGTATGGGCGGAGGAAGCAGTGACGCCGCCGCCGTCCTTAAAGGGCTTGATAGCCTGTACGGAACACGTCTTACCACCGACGAACTGATAAACATCGCCGCACCAATCGGCGCAGATATTCCCTTTTGTTTAGTAGGCGGAACAGCAAGGGTGAGCGGTATCGGCGAAAAGGTTTCGCCCCTGCCCTCTATCGGAGAATATCCCATAATAATTATTAAGGATAAGGAAAAATCTTCGACCGCCGATATGTATCGCTCGCTCGACAACATAAAAAAACCGCCCGAAAAAACCGCCCTTCTCATAAAGGCGATAAAAAACGGCGATAACAAAGAAATATTCAAGAATATATCAAACGCATTCAGCGGAGTGACCGATATCGAAAAGGAGCGATCCGATCTTACAAATTCGGGAGCGTCGGCGGTGGGACTAACGGGGAGCGGACCGTCGGTTTTCGGGATATTCAGGTCAAAAGATATCCGGAATAAAGCCTTCGACACGCTTTCAAAAAATCACAAATGTTTTAAAGCCGAGTTTTCAGAAAAAGGAATAATAATCGAATAAAAAAACAAGCCTTCGTCAATAATTTCGCTGACGGAGGTTTATTTTATGAAAAAATACAATATAAAAATTCTTGAACGGTCCCTGCTCTTTGCGCTCGTCTTCTCGGTGCTTTTAAGCTTTGCAAAATTCAACGTTTCCTGCGATACCCTCAGAAACAACATACTAAGGATCCATATCATCGCAAATTCGGACAGCGACGCCGATCAGACGGTAAAGCTTAAGGTCAGAGATGCCATCCTTGAATACACAAAAGATATATTTAAGGATTGCAGCGACCTCGAAACGGCGGAAAAAAGTGCAAAAAACAACCTTAAAAAGATCGGGTCGATATGTAATAAAACGCTTGCCGAAAACGGTTTTTCTTATAAAGCGTCAGCCAAAACCGGAAAAGCTTTTTTTGACACGCGGGAATATGAGACCTTTA
>JAGAAE010000060.1 GCA_017615405.1 Clostridia bacterium
CAAGAGGGAAGACTTGATATCGTTTTTCTCGCGACCGTTCTTTTCTTGCTGACGTTCGGTCTTGTCATGTTGTTTTCTTCAAGCTATGCCTATGCTTACGAGAGATTCGGAAACAGTTATAAGTTTATATCCAAGCAGTTGATTTTTGCTGTGATAGGCGTTGGGCTTATGCTGTTGATATCGAAAATCAACTATCATATTCTCAGAAGATTTGCAATTTGGATTTACGGTATAAGCATCATCATGCTCTTGGCAGTACTGGTTTTACCGCCTATGTCCGACGAGGTCGGCGTTAAAAGATGGATAGCGATAAAATCTTTTACTTTCCAACCGTCCGAGATCGGTAAATTTGCCATTATTTTGTTGTTTGCGCATTTGATTTCAATAAATCATGAAAAGATGCGCAGCTTCAAATTTATCTTTGTTCTCGGTTTACTTCTGTTAGGTATAGCGGTCCCGGTTGTCCTTGAGCCTCATATTTCGGCTACGATCCTTATTCTTTTGATTGCCTTCGTTATGATGTTTGTCGGAGGAATGCGAAAAACGTTGGCGGTCTCGGTCGCGGGTCTCGGTTCGATGGGCGTGCTGGTCTTTTTAAATTCAAACTTTATCGGTTACAGCAGTTCGCGAATCAAATATTGGCGAAATCCCTGGCTTGACGCGAAGGGCAAGGGTTTCCAGACCATTCAATCGCTTCTTGCCATAGGTTCAGGCGGAATACTCGGAAGAGGGATCGGTCAATCCCGTCAAAAGTATCTCTGGGTCCCGGAGCCTCACAATGACTTTATTTTCGCTATCGTTTGCGAAGAATTAGGGCTTGTCGGCGCATTGTTGGTTATCGCCGGATTTGCCATGCTCGTCTGGAGAGGCTTCAGCGTCGCGATGCGAGCAGAGGATAAATTCGGAATGCTTCTCGCACTCGGGCTGTCATTCCAGGTTGGATTGCAGGCGATGCTTAATATCTGGGTCGTTACGAACACCATTCCGAATACGGGAATAAGCCTTCCTTTTTTCAGTTACGGAGGTTCTTCACTCATAATCCTTCTTGCTGAAATGGGAATAGTTTTATCCGTTTCAAGAGGCGCAAATAAAGATAAATAATTTAATTTCACAGAAAAGAGGTCGGATCATGCATATCCTTTTTGCAGGAGGCGGTACGGCGGGTCATATAAATCCTGCGCTTGCCGTTGCTGACTATATCAAACAAAAACATAAAGACGCAAAGATCAGTTATATCGGTACGCCTGATAAACTTGAAGCGACCCTTGTCCCTAAGAAAGGGTATGATTTTTATACTATCGAGGTATCGGGTTTTAAAAGAGCATTCAGTTTTTCCAACGTCAAATACAACTTAAACGCGGTCGCAAAGGCAATGTCCGCCTCAAAAAAAGTAAGATCGCTTCTCAAGGAATTAAAGCCTGATATTGTTGTAGGAACCGGAGGATACGTCAGCGGACCTGTGCTCAAAGAGGCGGCAAAAATGAAGATCAAGACCGCTATCCACGAGCAAAATGCATATCCCGGTGTAACGACGAAGATGCTTTCAGGGTCGGTCGATGCAGTTATGCTTGCTATGCCCGAAGCGGAAAAACATCTGAAATTGAAAAAGGAACCTGTTATAACAGGCAATCCCGTACGAACGGAACTGACGGAGATCTCAAGAGAGGAAGCAAGAAAAAAACTCGGCTTTGACGATCGTCCGATGATCTTGTCGTTTGGCGGCTCGCTCGGTGCAAGGCATCTTAATGAGGCGGTCGAAAAGCTCATTGAAAACTATTATCAATCCGGAAAGATATATCATATTCACGGCACCGGAAAAGTCGGCTTTGCCGCCATGAACGAGCATCTTGAAGAAAAAGGAATAGAACTTCCCGCCGAAATTCAGGTAAGGGAATACATTGATGATATGGACGTCTGTATGGCTGCTGCAGATCTTGTTATTTGCAGAGCAGGGGCGATAACGCTGAGTGAGCTTGCCCTTTGCGGTAAACCGTCGGTTCTCATTCCTTCGCCGTTTGTTACCGAAAATCATCAATTCCACAACGCGATGACGCTGAAAAAAGCTGGCGCGGCGGAAATAATCGAAGAAAAAGATTTGACGGGAGAATCACTTCTTGAAACGGTCGAGATGTTGATAGAAAACAAACCGAAACTCGAAAAAATGTCACAAGCGGCTAAAAAAGCCGCCATCCCCGACGCAAACAAAAGGATTTATGACGTCCTGATGAAGTTGTATACCCGTACTTATTGACTTAAAGTCTCCGTTTTGCATAGTATGAAATGTATTTCTACTTGCAAAGGGGAGCCGAATAATGCCGTCGATATACGTTGAAGGCAAAAAAAGACTAACGGGAAAAATAAAAGTCCAAGGCTCAAAAAATGCGGTATTACCTATCATCGCTGCCTCGGTTTTGATCGACGGAAAGTCGGTCATAACGAACTGTCCGAAGATAAATGACGTAGAGACCAGCATAAAGATTCTTGAACAACTCGGCGCTGTTTGCAGTTTTGAAGATAATTGTCTGATAATCGATTCGACAAATATAAACAAATCTGCGGTAAGAGAAGATCTTATGCGCGAGATGCGCTCGTCTTCGCTGTTTTTAGGCTCAGTATTAGGGAGAATGAACGAGGCTGTTATAAGCAGTCCGGGCGGTTGTGATTTAGGTCCGCGACCGATCGATATACATATCAGATCGATGAGATCATTAGGCGCCGATATCAGCGAGCGAAACGGATATATCTTTTTTTCGGCTAAAAACGGTTTGAAAGGAACCTATACGGTATTGCCGTTTCCGAGCGTAGGAGCAACCGAAAATACCATTGTTGCGTCGGTACTCGCGAGAGGGAAGACGGTAATTGAAAATTGTGCAAAAGAGCCTGAAATCGTAGAGCTTGCCGACTTCTTGAATAAAGCCGGTGCAAGGATAACCGGTGCCGGAAGCGACAGGATAGTGATCGAGGGTGTAAAGAAACTGAGATCCGTCACCTTCGCGGTGGGATTTGATCGTATCGTTGCCGCAACCTATATTTCGGCGGCGGCTGTTACCGGCGGTGACGTCCTTCTGTGCGACGTCGATACTTCAAAAATGCGATCGGTCATCTCGGTTTTTGAAGAGGCGGGCTGTAATTTTTCTTATGAAGAAAATGCGATAAGAGTAAGATGCCGTGACCGTTTGAATTCACTATCAACCGTAAAAAGCCATGTATATCCCGGATTTCCGACCGATGCCGGTCCGACACTTATCTCCGCTTTGAGCGTTGCAAAGGGTACCAGCATATTTATCGAATCGATATTTGAAAATCGTTACGACTTTGCCTGCGAACTCAGGCGAATGGGAGCAGACGTTAAAATCGATGGAAGAACCGCCGTTATTCTCGGTCGGGAAAATCTTTACGGTGCGAGGTGCGTCGCGACCGATCTTCGCGGCGGAGCGGCGCTGGTGGTTGCCGGGCTTTCGGCTTGCGGTACAACGATAATTGACAGAACCGATCATATCAAAAGGGGCTATCAGGATATCGTCGGTGATCTGGCTGCTGTTTCGGCGGATATAAAAGAAATATAAGGGAAGATGAAAATGGAGAAAGACGAAGTTGCAAAGCGTCGCGCGTACAGACGGAAAAAAGCAAGAAAAAAGAGAGTTATTATCGGGTTTGTTTTGTTTTTGATAATCGGGCTGTCGGTTTTGATCGCTTTGTCATTGACCGTTTTGTTCCCGATAAAGAACGTAACCTTCAGCGGAAATAAAATATATACCGAAGAACAGCTTGAAGAGGGTCTTCAAATCAAGGGAAAGAATTTCTTTACGATCTCTGAGAAAAAAATCGTAGCGAATGGAAGAGAAAAGCTTCCCTACGTAGAATCGGTGAAAATAGGTCGAAAATTCCCCGATACCGTTTCGGTCGAGGTCACCGAGGCAAAGGAATTTGCGGTCTATAACGTAAAAGGCGGTTACTATGCTGTCAGTAAAGACGGATACGTTTTGTCAAAAAAACCGTCAAAACCCGAAGGAGTTGTTGAGATCAAGACCGATCTTTCAAAGGTCAAAATAGGCGAGAAAATTGATTATTCAGACGGCGCGTTAGAGGAAACTATTGAGACCTTAATTGATAAGCTTGACAAAAAGAAGATAAAGATAGATTATATCGATTTAACTTCAAAGACAGATATTACGGTCGGAATTCTTGACGGTCGGTTTAAGGTAATGTTCGGGTCGAAACTCAATATCGAGCGAAAGATCGATCATTTATGCGTTATGTTAGGTAAGATAAGCGACGGAGATAAGGGTACGATAAATCTCAGTTCTTGGAGCGAATCCGACCCAACTGGGATACTTATAAAAGAATAAAATAAATTATTTGCTAAAATTTTTATAAAAAAACAATAAAAGTGTTGAAATTTGCAAATACATATGATATTATATTATCGAATAATTGTGTAATTATGATTTCAGATAGAAAACGGAGGAAAATTAAATGCCATTTGATGTAGCTCAAGAAATGGAAGATGTTGTTCAAATCAAGGTCGTAGGAGTCGGCGGCGGCGGCGGAAACGCTATCAACCGCATGGTTGCTGCCGGAGTAAAGGGTGTTGAATTTGTCGCTGTTAATACCGATAAAGCCGCTCTTTTCCTTTCCAAAGCAAATACTAAAATCCAGATAGGCGACAAAACTACAGCAGGTATGGGCGCCGGCGGAAATCCGGAAAACGGTCGTGCCGCTGCCGAGGAGTCGCGTGATGAGATCGCCGCTGCGATCCGCAGTGCCGATATGATCTTTATTACGGCAGGTATGGGCGGCGGAACAGGAACAGGCGCTGCTCCGATAGTTGCCTCTATCGCTCAGGAACTCGGTATACTTACCGTAGGTATCGTTACTAAGCCTTTTGCATTTGAGGGCAAAAAGCGTATGAATCAGGCTGAGGCGGGTATCGCTGATCTCAGTGAGCACGTTGACAGCTTGGTCGTTATTCCCAACGAACGCCTCAAATATGTTTCCGAGCAGAAGATAACCTTCAAGAATGCTTTCGAGATCGCTGACGACGTTCTCCGTCAGGGCGTTCAGAGCATTTCCGAACTTATTAACGTTACCGCTCTTGTCAACCTCGACTTTGCCGACGTTAAGTCCATCATGTCCGATGCCGGATATGCTCATATGGGCGTCGGTGTTGCTACCGGTCGTGATAAGGCTGAGCAGGCTGCGAGAATGGCGGTCACCAGTCCGCTTATTGAAACCTCAATGGATAATGCCCGCGGCGTTATCATCAGCATCACCGGTTCTTCGGATATCGGTCTTGAAGAGGTTGAGATCGCTTCTTCCATTATCTCGGATATGGCTCATCCGGATGCGACTATCATCTGGGGTGCTCAGCTTGATGACACCATCGAAGATACCATCCGTGTTACCGTTGTCGCTACCGGTCTCGGTGAAGACAAGAGAAAGAAAGACGACAATGATCTGGCGTCGCTCATTAAGAATGCTTCTGCCGACGATGAGGACGAGGCTTACGGTGACGTAATGAGCTTTTTCAAGAAAGACTAATTGACAGTTTTTTAGCCCGAGATGATTCTCGGGCTTTTTTGTCGGGTGTTGTTTTATGACATTAAACGAATTACATATCGGCGAGACCGCGGTTATAACCGAAGTCGGCGGCGAAGGTGCTTTGCGTCAGCATTTTTTGGATATGGGTATTATCCCCGGAGCAGATATCAAACTTGTTAAGTATGCGCCGATGGGGGATCCCCTCCAAATTATTATTCACGGTTATGAACTTACGCTCCGCATCAACGATGCCAAGCATATCGAGGTAGTAAAAACCGAAACCGAGGTCGAAACCCTGCCGAATGCCGTTAACAAGCGAAGGACATACCATCCCGGTCTCGGCGAAGAGGGTAAGTATCACGTTAAAACCGATGATGAGCCTTTCCCGAAGGGGACACTCTTGACCTTTGCGCTTGCCGGCAACCAGAATTGCGGAAAAACGACGCTCTTTAACGCTCTGACCGGGTCAAATCAGCACGTCGGCAACTTTCCCGGCGTTACCGTTGATCGCAAGAGCGGCGCCATAAAGGGCTATCCCGATACCCTTGTTACCGACCTGCCCGGAATCTATTCGCTCTCGCCTTATACCTCGGAAGAGATAGTTTCAAGGCAGTTTATTCTTGACGAAAAACCCGCCTGTATTATAAATATCGTTGACACCAACAATATCGAGCGCAACCTTTATCTTACGATGCAGCTTATGGAGCTTGAGGTACCGATGGTACTCGCCCTAAATATGATGGATGAGGTAGAGGGCAACGGCGGTACGGTCTATATCAATGATATGGAGCACGAACTCGGGATCCCGGTCGTTCCGATATCCGCCGCAAAAGAGCAGGGTGTTAAGGAACTTGTCAAACACGCCGTGCATATTGCCAAGTATAAAGAAAAACCGGGTCGTACCGACTTCTGCGATAAGGACGAATGCGGCGGAGCCGTCCATAGGGCGCTTCACAGTATAATGCATCTTATCGAGGATCACGCGGTCGAAGCAAATATCCCCGTCCGTTTTGCCGCAAGCAAGCTTGTCGAGGGCGATAAATTGGTTCTTGACGCGCTGAAACTTTCGGATAACGAAAAGGATACGCTCGAACATATTATCCTTCAAATGGAGCAGGAGAGAGGGCTTGACCGCTCGGCGGCAATTGCCGATATGCGGTTTAACTTTATTAAAAAACTTGCGGCAAAGACCGTTGTTAAGCCTAAGGACAGCAAGGAGCATATCCGAAGCAATAGAATCGATAAGATCCTGACGGGTAAATATACCGCGATACCGTCGTTTATTGCGATAATGGGTTTGATCTTCTGGCTGACGTTTGACGTTATCGGCTCCGCATTACAAGGCTTGCTTGAATCAGGTATAGGAAAGTTATCGACCGTCACAGAAAGTTTCTTAACGTCGATCAACGTTAGCGATATCTTAAAATCGCTTGTTGTTGACGGAATTTTCGGCGGCATCGGAACGGTCGTTTCCTTCGTTCCGATAATAATAATTCTTTTCTTTTTCCTGAGTCTCCTTGAGGATAGCGGCTATATGGCAAGGGTCGCATTTATAATGGATAAAATGCTTAGAAAGATCGGTCTTTCCGGCAGGAGCATCGTCCCGATGCTTATCGGTTTCGGCTGCACCGTCCCGGGAGTTATGGCAAGCCGTACTCTGCCCAGCGCAAGAGACAGAAAAATGACGGTTATGCTGACGCCCTTTATGAGTTGTTCGGCAAAACTCCCGATCTACGGATTTTTGTCCGCCGTGTTCTTCCCGAAATATGCCGGGCTTGTTATGATAGGGCTCTATCTTTTCGGGATACTCATAGGCATAATAACGGCGCTTGTTTCCAAAAAGCTCGCATTTAAGGGTGAGGCGGTACCGTTTGTAATGGAACTTCCGAATTATCGTTTGCCGACCCCGAAGAATGTTTTGCAGCTTTTATGGGAAAAGGCGAAGGACTTTTTGCAAAGGGCATTTACCGTCATACTTATTGCCGCGATCATCGTTTGGGGACTCCAAAAATTCGATTTCGGTTTCCATACCGTCATAGATTCAAACAGCAGTATGCTTGCGAGCATAGCGAGGTTTATATCGCCCGTTTTTGCACCACTCGGGCTTAATAACTGGATGATCTCAACTGCGCTTATCGCCGGATTTATGGCAAAAGAAAGCGTTGTTTCAACACTGGGCGTTCTTCTCGGCGAGGCATCGATCGCATCGATCATTTCGCCCGTTTCGGCGGTCGCTTTGCTGGTATTCTGTCTTTTGTATACGCCCTGCGTCGCGGCTGTCTCCGCGATAAGAAGAGAACTCGGCGGAAGATGGGCTTTTACGGTCGTCGTATTCCAATGCTCGGTCGCATGGGTCTGTGCGTTTATTGTTAAAAATCTGATTGAAGTATTCATGTAATAATAAAAAAGGGCAGATACGTTTCGTATCTGCCTGAGAGTGTCGAAAAGGTCGACACTCTCTTGGCGGGAATGCCGTTCGCCGAAATCCTTCGGATTTGCGGACTGCTCTCTACTCCCGCCAATACCACCCACGTCCTCTTGAAA
>JAGAAE010000061.1 GCA_017615405.1 Clostridia bacterium
GAACAAAGGTCTTATTTCTATTTCGTTTATATCGTGTTTGCCGGGATTTACCCTTATTCCCGCGATATACTTATAGAACCATGCCGAGATAAATCCCCAGAAATGATGATCAAGGGAGTTTATGGTATCGCCTTCCCTCCTGAACGCTTCCCAAAGCGTAGTCGCACCGCGATTTATCCAGTCGGCATAGGACGGAAAGTCATTTTTAAGTATTATTTCAAGTGCGAGATCGACGTAGCCGTTTTCCGCTAACAGATCGTAAAACACGCTGCCGCCGACAACACCGCAATAGCAATGATTATCCTTCTCTTTTATTTTTTCAAGGAGATTTTCAAAGGCGGCTTTATGGTCTTTCTCTTCAAACAACCCGAAATAAAGCGCAAGAGCAAGTCCGGTCTGTGTCCCGCCGTAAACGGTAAGATTTTCGTTATCGATAAGGTTTTCTTTGACTGCTTTTACAAGCTTTTGCTCAAATTCATACGCATAACGGGAATACTCATCCAAAGAAAGCGTATCGAAAATAAACCTCGCTTTTTGCGCGATATCAATGGATACGATCGTATCTGTGACAACGAGTGGAGTTGTAAACTCCCATTCATCCTTATCGGGTTCACACCAGTCACCGAGACCGATCTCCAAAAGATTTTTATCATTCAAAACCGAGTCAAGATAATGAAGATATTTATTGATGGGTCCGGCGGCTTCCCTGATGATCTCCGAATCGCCTTTGTAAATATAGGTGTAATACGGAAGGTAGACTATTACTTTATCCCAGGCAGGTCCGTTTGCCCAGTTGTATCCCCAACCGTAGGTCGGAACGATGCCGGGAAGTTTGCCCTCATCGCTCATCGCCTTATAGATATTTCTAAGCCACTCTTTAAAGCAGTTGACCGGTTTGATATTTATAAGCATCTGCTCCGCAGAAAGCGCGGCATCCGCGGTCCAGCCGTTTTTCTCACGCTGGGGACAATCGGTCGGGAAATGATAAAGATTTGCGATATCCGCGCGAACGGTAGCATCCTGGATCTTGTTTATCGTTTCGTTATCGCAGGAAAAAACAGAACCGCTCCTATCTGACGAACTGTAAACTATATAGGTCAACAATTTCTCCGTCGCCTGTGACTTATCGATCCCGGACACATATACGTAACGAAATCCGTCGTAGGTAAAGCGCGGCAAATGGGTCTCGGTCGGCTCGCCCTTGCAGATATAAACGTTTTGCTGATACAGTTTCGTCCTGTCATCTTGTGCAAAACGGATATTATCAAAAAACGGTTTGCCGTCTTTCAGCGTTTCAAAGTATTTGAGGACAACCTTCTGCCCTTTTTTACAGTTCTTGATATCGAGCAAGGTAAGACCGGCGGAATTAACCCCGAAATCATAAACGTATCCGTTCTCAAATGCGGTAATGCTCTTAGGAGATATCCGCATTATCTCGGTTATCGGATCGGACTCACGAAGTTTTTGTTCTCCGCGAGGCGGATCGGCAATGATAGGATCGTTCCATCCGCTGTCATCAAAAACCGCACTGTCCCAGCCCTCGATTTCAAGACGGGCGTCATAGTATTCCCCGTGACGCATATCGTCGAAAATGATAGGCGATGAAGCGGTTTTCGTGGTCATTGACGGCTCAATTATCTCTGTTTTACCGCCGACGTAGCAGATCTCGATCTTAAAGGACAAGATCGGAGCACTTCGCAGGTCGGTTTTGTCGAAATCCCATATATAACCGCCCGCCGAATTTATAAAACCGTTGCCGAGAATGACTGCCAAAACGTTCCTGCCGCTTGTGATCTTTTCGGTAATATCATACCGATCGTAATAAACGTAATGATCGGGATGGCTGACGTAGGGCGCAAGTATTCCTTTGGTTATATCCGTTCCGTTTATATGCGCCTCATAAAAACCGAGCCCGGTAATAAACAAATGCGCAGACGCGATCTTCTCGGTCACAGAAAACGTCTGACGAAAATATGGCGCCGGGACGCTCTTTTCAAGCGTGTTATATTCGTTCGTTGCTTTTATAAAGGTTGTAAACATAATACCACATCCTCATCTGACGCCCGTCAGTTCCGATATTTACCAAACGGCAGTTATTTGTATTTTGAAGTATTCTTTCAAATTGCCTTTATCTCTGGACTCTGCCTGAGCCGTCGCCGCCGGCAAGCTTTTCGACCTCTTTTACGCCTACGCGGTTAAAGTCGCCCTCAATAGAGTGTTTAAGGGCGGATGCCGCAACGGCAAATTCGATCGTTTCCTTGCTCGATTTACCTGAAAGCAAAGAATAAATAAGCCCCGCTCCGAAGCTGTCGCCGCCGCCTACGCGGTCAACGATATGCAGGTGATACTCCTTTGAGAAATAATAATCGTCGCCGTCATAAAGCATTGCCGCCCAGTCGTTGTCGTTCGCCGAGATCGAGGAACGAAGGGTTATGGCAACCTTACTGAATCCGAATTTATCTGCAAGTTGCTTTGCAACGCTCTTGTAGCCTTCTTTATTGAGTTTTCCGCCCGTTATATCGGTGTTCTCGGCTTCGATACCGAAAACGTCCTTTGCGTCCTCCTCGTTGGCGATGCAAACGTCGACGTATTTACAGATCTCGCTCATCGCCTTGTTTGCCTGATCCCTTGTCCA
>JAGAAE010000062.1 GCA_017615405.1 Clostridia bacterium
AAAAAGCGATATTAAATACCGGGATTTTCAGAGCAAACTCATTCCGACGGTAAGCCCCGAAAATATGATCGGCGTGAGGACACCGGAACTTCGCAAAATGGCGAAGTTTTATGCAAAAGACGAGAATATCGATTTGTTTTTGGACGATCTGCCCCACAGATATTTCGATGAAAACCAACTCCACGCCTTTATCCTTTCGGAAATGAAAGATTATGATGCTTGTATCTCGAAACTTGACCGTTTTTTACCCTTCGTCGATAACTGGGCGACCTGTGATCAATTATCCCCGAAGGTTTTTAAAAAGAACAAGGTCAAGCTTGCCGAAAAAATCAAAGAATGGCTTGGCAGTGATAAAACCTATACCGTAAGATTCGGCATCGGAATGCTTATGGAGCATTATCTTGACGAGGATTTTGATGAAAAGTATCTTAAACTCGTCGCAGATATCAAAAGCGAAGAATACTACGTCAATATGATGATCGCGTGGTATTTTGCAACCGCGCTTGCAAAGCAGTATGATGCGGCTGCAAAGTATCTCAAAAACGACCGTCTTTCAAAGTGGACGCACAACAAAACCATAAGAAAAGCCGTTGAGAGTTACCGTATAACCGCCGAACAAAAGACCTATCTTAAAACTTTGGTGAAAAGATGATTTTGGCTTGGTCTACCGTGGGTAGATAGACAATTCTGCTTTTCGGAGATATAATTTCCGTATCAAAACAGAAAAGGACGGAGATTTTATGAATCAATACGTAACGGGCGCTATTATAAAGCGCCTCAGAGAAGAAAAGAGATTGACACAACAACAGCTTGCGGAAAAATTAAGCGTTACCGATAAGTCGGTTTCAAAATGGGAAACGGGGAGAGGATACCCCGATATTTCACTTCTTAAACCGCTTTGTGACGCTTTGGGTGTGTCTCTTATTGAACTTATGTCGGGTGAAGACGTTGTCAACACAAACAGATCGTTCAATATCCTTAAAACAAAGTTTTATGTTTGCCCGATCTGCGGAAACGTGATTTTTGCATCGGGCGAATCGGTCGTCAGCTGCCACGGTGTTTCCCTGCCGCCTCTTGAAGCCGAGGAGACGGATGATGATCATTCACTTGTCATAGAAAAGGTCGAGGACGAATACTACGTCACCGCTTCGCATCCGATGACAAAGGATCATTATATATCCTTTGTTGCGGCGGTGAAGGATAACGGCGTTGATTTTATCAAGCTTTATCCCGAAGGGAATACCGAGGCGCGATTTAAAACGTCAATGGTAAGGTATATTTACTATTATTGCAACAAACACGGGCTTTTCCGCAAAAAACTTTGATATTACTTTGATAAAAGGAAAGATCTTATGGACGAAAAGAGATTTGAACAACTGTTGCTTACAGTGCAAAAACCGGGCAGATATTCCGGCGGCGAAATCAACAGTGTGGTAAAGGATAAGAAGGACGTTGACGTTCGTTTTGCATTTTGTTTTCCCGATAGTTATGAGGTCGGAATGTCGCACTTGGGTATCAAGATCCTTTATTCTCTCTTTAATGAACGCCCCGATATATGGTGTGAAAGAGTTTTTGCGCCGTGGACCGACTTTGAAGCAGTTATGCGTTCAAACGACATTCCTCTTTTTGCCCTTGAAAGCCGGGATCCCGTTAAGGATTTTGATTTTATCGGTTTTACTTTGCAGTATGAGCTTTCCTATACAAACGTTTTGAATATGCTTGAGCTTGCGGGCGTGCCGCTCCTGGCAAAAGACCGTACCGATTTTTCACCGATAGTTGTTGCCGGCGGTCCCTGTACCTGCAACGCCGAACCGCTTGCCGATTTTATCGATATTTTCTTTTTAGGCGAGGGTGAAGAAGCCGATCTTGAGGTTATTGACCTTTACAAAAAATATAAGCATAACGGCGGAACAAAGACCGATTTTTTAAGAGAAGCGTCGAAGATCGAAGGCGTATACGTCCCGTCTTTATATGACGTCAAGTATAACGACGACGGTACGGTTTCATCGGTAACTCCACAATTTGACGATCTTCCTTTCCCGATAAGGAAAAGGATCGAGACCGATCTCGATAAAACCTATTATCCCGATGAATTTGTTGTTCCGTATATAGAGATAATCCATGACCGTGCCGTTCAGGAAATCTTCCGCGGTTGTATCAGAGGATGCAGGTTTTGTCAGGCTGGATTTATCTATCGTCCGGTAAGAGAAAAATCGGTCGATACCATCTGCCGTCAGGCAAAGGCGTTGTGCGACAGCACGGGGTATGACGAGATTTCTCTTTCTTCGCTGAGCACAAGTGATTACACCGATCTTGAAAATCTTCTGAACCGTCTTTTGGAATGGACTGAAAAGGAACGCATAAGCCTTTCGCTGCCTAGCCTTAGGATCGATAAATTTTCGGATGAACTACTTGAAAAAATAAACCACGACAGAAAAAGAGGGCTTACCTTTGCCGCCGAAGCGGGAACGCAGAGACTTCGTGACGTTATCAATAAAAATATAACCGAAGAAGAAATATTAAGCACCTGCAAAACCGCATTTGAGGGCGGATATACGGCGGTAAAGCTTTATTTTATGATGGGGCTTCCTACCGAAACCTACGATGATATCAAGGGCATTGCCGAATTGGCGCAAAAAATCGTCGACACCTTTTATCAGATGCCGAACAAGCCTAAGGGTAAAAGCGTCAGCGTCAATATCAGTGTTTCAAACTTCGTGCCCAAGCCGTTTACACCATTCCAGTTCCATCCTCAAATCACAAGGGATGAGATCATAAGTAAACAACAGTATCTTAAAGAGTGCATCCATTCAAGAAAAATATCTTACAGTTATCACGAAAACAAAACGAGCTTTCTTGAAGGCGTTTTTGCAAGGGGTGACCGGCGGTTGTCGAAGGTCCTCATCAAGGCACACGAAAAGGGTTGTAAATTTGACAGTTGGGATGAATTCTTTGATCTTGAAAAATGGCTTGACGCTTTTAATGAGTGCGGCTTGGATCCTGAGTTTTATGCCAACCGTGAAAGACCTTATGACGAGATAAATCCGTGGGATCACATTGATTTTTGTGTTTCAAAAGAGTTTTTGATAAGAGAAAACGAAAACGCCAAAAAGGCGATAACAACGCCGAACTGCCGTCAAAAGTGTTCGGGTTGCGGCGCAAACGTTTTCGGGAAAGGTGTTTGCTTTGAAAAGCGTTAGACTGATTTTTTCAAAAAGGGGAAGAGCTAAATTTGTCTCCCATCTTGATATGAACCGTCTTATGATAAGGCTTATAAGAAAATCGGGGATAGATATCTGGTATACAGAGGGCTTTAATCCTCATCCATACGTTACCTTTGCGTTACCGCTTCCGCTCGGTTTTGAGGGCGAATACGAGATAATGGATATCAGGGTCATGGATGATGATTATGATATTTCGTTAATACCCGAAAAGTTAAACTCCGTTTGCCCCCGGTATATTCATTTTGAAAGGGCGGTCGAGCCGCAGGATAAGGTCGGGAATATTGCTTTTGCTTCTTATGATATTCTTTTTGACGATAACGGCGAGGTATCGAAAGCTCTCTCTTCATTTCTCTCTAAGCCTTCGATCATCGCTTTGAAAAAGACAAAAAAAGGTGACTTTAAAGAAATTGAACTTAAAGATAAAATCAAGAGTTATGAAATTTCGACAAAAAACGGAGATACTCTTCTGAAAATCATACTTCCTGCCGGCTCAAACGACAACGTTAATCCGTCGCTTCTGCTTGAAGCATTTTACGGTGAAAATACAGACGTATACTACTGCTTTAACGTCGCAAGGACCGATATTTTGAATGCCTCGCTCGGCAGATTTATTTAATAGGGGTGAAAAAATGGCTAATTTTACCAGAAACGCCATAAAGGATACTTTCATCAAAATGCTCAATGAGCGTCCTTTGTCGCAGATATCCGTCAAGGACATAACAAGCGAACTTGATATCAACCGCAACACCTTTTATTATCATTTCCACGATATACCGCAGTTGATAGAGGAGATCATTATTGAGGAATCGGA
>JAGAAE010000063.1 GCA_017615405.1 Clostridia bacterium
GTCTCTGCGATCATTGTGCTTATCGCACTCTCTTTTATAGGTTGCAAAAATACCGAAAGCACCACAAGCGGGGATGCTCCCATGCCCGGCAGCGTTTTCTCGGATATTCTGTAATTTTTGTTGACAAAATCCTTCTGTATGTTATAATTATAATATATTTATTATTATGTAACAGTAAAAGGCTATGATCGAAAGCAAGTAGGGATACTTCCGATTCAAGAGAGTTGCCGTTTGGTGCGAGGCAATATGAGGATATATCCTGAATACGTTTCGTGAGCCGTGTCCCCGAAGGCGCTTGCTTGTAGGCGGCACCGGTCGTGTCCGTAATCACACAGGGTTTTTATAAAACCCACCGAGGTCAATGCCGCGAGGCATTGATGCTTTTGAGGTGGTACCGCAGTTAAAACTGTCCTCTTTTCCGGGGGCGGTTTTTGTTTTTTTATTTTCAAAGGAGAATTGTTATGCCTATTACCGAAATTCTGGAAAAGAACGCATCCCTTTACCCGGATGACGTCGCTTTGGTCGAGATCAATCCCCGCTCGGATGACAAAAAGAAGGTCACTTGGAGAGAGTATTCTCTTATCGAAACGAGCACCATAGACTCTTTCCGCAGCGAAATAACCTGGGGTGAGTTCAACAAGCGCTCAAACCGTATCGCCAACCTTCTGTTATCAAGAGGGATAAAGAAGGGAGAGAAGGTCGCGATACTTCTTATGAACTGCCTTGAATGGCTGCCGATCTATTTCGGCATCCTGAAAACCGGCGCGCTGGCGGTCCCGCTCAACTACCGCTACACGGCGGACGAGATAAAATACTGTCTTAACAAGGCAGATTGCTCGGCAATTCTTTTCGGCCCCGAATTCGTAGGACGTATGGAGGATATCGCCGACAGGATACCCTTTATAAAACTTTCGCTCTACGTCGGAGAGGATTGTCCGACCTTTGCCGAGAGTTACGACAAACTTGTTACCTACTGTTCTTCAAAATCGCCCGATATAAAACTTACCGACGACGATGAAGGCGCAATTTACTTTTCATCCGGAACGACCGGATTCCCGAAGGCGATCGTTCACGCTCACAGAAGTCTTATGCACTCCTGCAAGGTCGAGCAAAATCACCACGGTCAGACAAAGGACGACGTTTTTCTCTGCATCCCGCCGCTTTACCACACCGGCGCCAAGATGCACTGGTTCGGAAGTTTCCTCGTCGGGGCAAAATCGGTATTGCTTAAAGGCATCAAGCCCGAATGGATAATCAGAACGGTTTCGGAGGAAAGATGCACTATCGTCTGGCTGCTCGTACCGTGGGCGCAGGATATTCTTGACGCCATTGACCGCGGAGATATAAAACTTGAAGATTATCACCTTTCACAGTGGAGACTTATGCATATCGGAGCGCAGCCTGTTCCGCCTTCACTTATCAAGCGATGGAAAAAGGTCTTCCCGAATCACCAATACGATACCAACTACGGGTTAAGCGAATCGATAGGTCCCGGATGCGTTCACCTGGGCGTTGAAAATATCCACAAGGTCGGCGCCATCGGAAAGGCGGGTTACGGCTGGAAGACCAAGATAGTCGACGAGAACCGCAACGAGGTAGGGCGCGGCGACGTCGGTGAACTTGCCGTTTCGGGTCCCGGCGTTATGAACTGCTATTATAACGATAAGAAGTCGACCGACGAGGTTTTAGCCGACGGCTGGTTGTTTACCGGCGATATGGCTATGGAGGATGAGGACGGCTTTATCTTCCTTGTCGACCGCAAGAAGGACGTCGTTATTTCGGGCGGTGAAAACCTTTACCCCGTCGAGATCGAAAACTTTATCCGCAAGCACGACGCAGTCAAGGACGTTGCCGTTATAGGCGTTCCCGATCCGCGTTTGGGCGAGGCGGCAGCCGCGATAATCGAGGTCAAGGAGGGCTTTACGCTTACCGAAGACGAGATAAGAGACTTTTGTATGGACCTCCCGAAATACAAGAGACCGAAGGTCTATATTTTCGCCGAGATCCCGAGAAATCCGACCGGAAAGATCGAAAAACCGAAACTCAGAGAAAAATACTGCGGCAAGAGCTTAGTCGCAAAGCAGATTGAAAATTAAGATTAAACGGAAATGGAGAAAACTATGAAAAAGTTATTACTTGGAAATGCCGCTGTTGCCCGTGGCGCTTACGAAGCCGGCGTTCGCGTCGTCGCTTCCTACCCGGGAACACCGAGCACCGAGATCACCGAATCTATCGTTCAGTATCCCGAAATTTACGCCGAATGGTCACCGAACGAAAAGGTTGCCGCCGAGGTCGCGATCGGCGCCTCTATCGCGGGAGCGAGAAGTATGCCCTGCATGAAGCACGTCGGTCTTAACGTTATGGCTGACCCTGTCTTTACGGCGGCTTATACCGGCGTTAACGCCGGGCTTGTCTTCTGTGTTGCCGACGATCCCGGAATGCACTCTTCCCAGAACGAGCAGGATTCAAGACACTATGCCGAGGCTTCGAAGATACCGATGCTTGAGCCTTCGGATTCCGGCGAATGCAAGGAATTTACAAAACTCGCCTTCGAATTAAGCGAAAAATACGACACCCCGGTGTTTTTAAGGCTTTCGACAAGGATATCCCATTCGCAGAGTTTAGTCGAATTAAACGAGCGCGAAAACGATGAATTAAAGCCATATGAAAAGAACGCCGCAAAATACGTTATGATGCCCGGAAACGCCATAAAAAGACACGTTGAGGTCGAGAAACGCCTTGCGGCACTCAAAGAGTTTTCGGAGACGACCGAGATAAACAAAGCCGAGATAAACGGCAGCGATATCGGCGTTATCTGCGGCGGAACTACCTACCTTTATGCCCACGAGGCACTGGGCGATTCGGTCAGTTACTTCAAGATCGGTATGATCTATCCCTTCCCCGACAAGGCGATAGTTGAATTTTGCAAAAAGTTCAAGACGGTATACGTTATAGAGGAACTTGACCCGGTCATCGAAACGCAGTGCAAGGCGCTCGGTATCGAGGTTATCGGAAAGGAAAGGTTCACCCTCCTCGGCGAATACACGCCCACCCTTATCAAAAAGGCGGTTTCGGGCGAAGAAATACCGAAGGAAAACGCCCTCGACGAGCTGCTTCCGGCGCGTCCGCCCGTTATGTGCGCAGGATGCCCGCACAGAGGCACCTTCTACGTCCTTAAAAAATTGGGGCTCACCGTTTCGGGCGATATCGGATGCTATACCTTAGGCGCTGTTCCTCCCCTTTCAAGCCTTGATACGACCATCTGTATGGGCGCCTCGGTCAGCGCGGCTCACGGTATGGCAAAGGCAAGGGGTCCGAAATTCAACAAAAAACTCGTTTCGGTTATCGGTGATTCAACCTTTATGCACTCGGGCATAACGGGACTTACCGATATCGTTTACAACAAGGGCGCCAACACGGTCATTATTCTTGACAACTCGATAACCGGTATGACGGGTCATCAGGAAAACCCGACCACCGGATATACCATAAGGGGCGAAGAGACCAAGCAGGTCAACCTCATTGCCCTTTGCAAATCATTAGGCGTTGAGCACGTCGTTGTAGCCGATCCTTTTGACGTCAAGAACTTCGAAAAGGTCGTCAAGGAAGAGACCGAAAGAGAAGAACCTTCGGTCATAATCGCTCAAAGACCCTGCGCGCTCCTTAAAAGGGTCAAATATTCGGGGCACTGCGTTATCACCGACGCCTGCAAAAACTGCAAGATGTGTATGAAACTCGGATGCCCCGCCATCTCGGTCAAGGATGACAAGGTGGTTATCGACAATACCCAGTGCAACGGATGCGGACTTTGCGTTAACGTTTGTCCCTTCGGCGCGATCAAGAAGGAGGATTAAGGTCATGACAAAAAGCATTATGATAGTCGGCGTCGGCGGTCAGGGTACTCTGCTTGCCAGCCGTATCTTAGGAAACACCGTCATCCGTGAGGGTTACGACGTAAAGGTGTCCGAGGTCCACGGAATGAGTCAGCGCGGCGGAAGCGTCGTTACCTACGTCAAATACGGCGACAAGGTCTATTCCCCGACGATAGACAAGGGTCAGGCGGATCTTATTCTGGCATTTGAGATACTCGAAGCCGCAAGAGCGCTTCCCTATTTAAGCAAGAACGGAACGATGATCGCGAACACCCAGCAGATAAACCCGATGCCGGTCATCACCGGCGCCGCGACCTATCCCGAAAAACTCGATGAAAAGATCGAAAAAAAGGCAAATCTTGTTAAGCTTGACGCCCTTTCGATAGCAAAACAGGCGGGAAATATCAAGACCGTAAACGTCGTTTTGATAGGCGTTCTTGCAAAAAACAGCGAGATCCCTTATGAAAAATGGGTAGAAACCATTAAAGAAACCGTACCCGAAAAATTCCTCGAAGTAAACTTAAAGGCATTCGAGCTCGGGTATAACGTGTAGGTGATCATTATGTGGAATGAAAAAATCGAAAAAATGTCCCGCGAGGAAATAAGAGCGCTCCAGAGTGAAAGACTCGTAGCTCAGGTAAAAAGGATGTATGAAAAGGTCGACCTTTTTCGCCAAAGAATGGATGAAAAGGGCTTAAAGCCCTCGGATATCAAGGGCGTTGAGGATCTTTCAAAGCTCCCCTTCTCTTACAAAAGCGATTTAAGAGATTATTATCCGTATGGACTGTTTGCCGAGCCGATGTCAAAGATCGTCCGCGTTCACGCATCGTCCGGCACGACGGGCAAGCAGATCGTCGTCGGTTACACCGAGAACGACCTCGGGATGTGGTCGGAATGCGTTGCGAGAATGCTCACCGAAATAGGTGCCGACAATAACTCGTTCGTTCAGGTATCCTACGGTTACGGGCTGTTCACCGGCGGTTTGGGTGCCCACGACGGCGCAACAAAGATCGGCGCTACCGTTATCCCGATTTCGACCGGAAATACCAAAAGACAGATACAGACAATGATAGATTTCGGCACCACCGTTTTGTGCTGCACCCCCTCATATGCTCTCTATTTAGGCGAAGAGATCGAGGCGATGGGCGTTAAGGATCAGTTGAAGCTCAAGGCGGGCATCTTCGGTGCCGAGCCGTGGACCGAGGATATGCGCAAAGCCATCGAGGATAAACTCAATATCAAGGCTTATGATATCTACGGACTTTCCGAAATAATGGGACCGGGCGTTGCCTGCGAATGCAAGGAACAGGCGGGTATGCACGTCTGGGAGGATATGTTTATCCCCGAAATAATTGACCCCGACACCTGCGAGGTTTTACCCGAAGGCGCAAGCGGAGAACTTGTTTTCACGACCCTAACAAAGGAAGGCTTCCCGCTTATCCGCTACCGCACAAGGGATATCTGCTCGCTTAACTACGAGCCCTGCAAATGCGGAAGAAATCACGTTCGTATGAGAAAACCGTCGGGCAGAAGCGACGATATGCTTATTATCCGCGGCGTCAACGTCTTCCCCTCACAGATCGAGGAGGTCCTTATAAAGGTATCCGAAGGTGATATAACGCCTAACTATCAGATAATCGTTGACCGCGTCAACAACAACGACACGCTTGACGTCAACGTCGAGATGAGCGAGACTATGTTCACCGACGAGATCGAGGCGGTCGAAAAAGTCGAGAAAAAGATAACCGAAATGCTCCGCTCGACCCTTGGTATCGGCGCGAAGGTCCATCTCGTCAACCCGAAGTCGATAACGAGAAGCGAAGGCAAGGCAAAGCGCGTTATTGACAACCGCAAGCTTCATTAAAGACAAAGAAAGGTGAATGATATGAACATTAAGCAGTTATCTATTTTTGTTGAAAACAAACCCGGAAGGGCGTATGCCATTGCAGAGGCTCTTTCCAACAATAATATTAACCTTTCCGCCCTTTCGATAGCCGACACCTCTGAGTACGGCATTATGAGGGTCATAGTCGACGACCCCGAAAAGGCAAAGAAGATCTTGCAGGAAGCCGGCGTTATGGTTAAAATCACCGACGTTATCGCAATACCGATGGATAACAGCCCCGGAAGTCTTACAAAGATCTTAAAGATCCTCACCGACGCCGATATTTCGGTAAGGTATATGTATGCCTTTGTAAATGAGCATAAGGGCGGCGCCGTTCTCGTTACCAAGACGGGCAACAACGATATGGCGGTCGCCGAACTTTCTAAGTTCGGTATCTCGACTCTTGATAACGACAATCTTTTCTGATATGAGCGAGCCTTTAAAAAAAGAAGACTATGCCGAACCCGAATGCCCTTTATGTATCGAGAACCTCAAAAGGGGCACGAATATCACCGCCATTCCGGTTTCAAGGGTGCTTGACAAACTCGATGAATACTTCGGGAAAAACGATTATGAGAGCGCCGAGCGGCATCTGCTTTACTGGAAGAGCGAGGCAGAAACGGGTTTTGATGAGCGCGGCAAATTTTCGGTCCTTAACGAGCTTTTGGGTCTCTACCGCAAAACGGGGCAAAAGGAAAAGGCGTTTTTGACGGTCGATGAAACAATGCAGGTTATAAGCGCCTTGGATAACGGCGAAAGCGTTTCGGCGGCGACGGCTTATCTTAACGCCGCAACCGTTTTCAAGGCGTTCGGTGAGCCGCAAAAATCGCTCGCGCTTTTCGAAAAAGCGACCGAAATATACGAAAAGGAACTGAAAGAGGGCGACGGAAGGCTCGGCGGACTTTATAACAACTACGCCCTGACGCTGGTCGATCTCGGACGGTTTGACGATGCGCTTTTGCTCTATGAAAAGGCGCTTGAAATGATGAAAAGCGTGGAAAACGGCGAGCTTGAACAGGCTATCACA
>JAGAAE010000064.1 GCA_017615405.1 Clostridia bacterium
ACCGCCGCTTACCTCTACTATAACGCATTCTTCAAGAATCTTTCCTGGGGCTATGCCGAGGCGGCAATGATAGATGGAGCAAATGATTTCCAGATCTATTCAAAGGTAATGTTCCCACAGGCGAGACCTATCTTTACGGCATTGTTTCTGACAACATGGCTTACAAGCTGGAACAGTTACCAGAGCGCGCTCGTTTATCTGCCGAATCTGCCGACGTTGCCGGTCGGTATATATCAGTTCAATCAGGAAATGATTTACAGGGCGAGAATGGACGTTCTTTTAGCGGCGTGCCTTGTCGTTACGATACCGGCTCTTATCCTTTTTATCATTTTTAATAAATCACTCACAACAAACCTGTCAGTCGGCGGTTTGAAGGGATAAAATTCTAAGGAGGAAAACTTATGAAAACCAAAACAAGTATTTCAAGAATCCTATCTTTGATGCTTGCTGCAATAATTGCGGCAGTATCGCTTACCGGGTGCTCCGGTTCGGGCAAACGGAACGTTGAAGGAAAAACCGAGATCCAGATCGCCTATTGGCAGGCGGGTTACGGCGAGGAATGGCTCAAAGCCGTTATCGACGCCTTTGAAAAGAAATATACCGATTATTACGTAAACTATCAGGCGACCGCGAGCCATGCTTCGGTTATCGCACCTTTCGGTATGTCGGACGTTGATAAAAATGACCTTTATCTCGATATTAAGAATATGGATACCCAGTATATGGAGCCGCTTGACGATATCCTCACCGCAACGGCAGACGGCGACCAGAAGCCGCTTAACGAGAAAATGAATCAGTCATACCTCGCATATGAAAAGAGCAGTGACGGAAAGTATTACACTCTTTCCTACGGCGGAGGTATTATGGGATTCTATTATAATGCCGACCTTCTTAAGAAAGCCGGTATAACCACCTTCCCGAGAACGACGACCGAGCTTACCGCCGCCTGCGATAAGTTGAAGGGTAAAAACATTACCCCGCTTTGCCACTTTAAATCCGGCGGTTACTATAGTTACCTGCTTCAGGAATATATGGCGCAGTATGACGGAATTGACTATTATCTTAACAACTTCTTTGCCTGCAAGGCTGAAAACGGCACCAGCCCGAGCAAATCCGTGCTTACAAAGAAGGACGGCAGATACTACGCATTAAAGGCAATTGAAAAATTCGTTACACCCGAGTATACTCTTGCCGGCTCAAATACGATGTCTCATACCGAGATCCAGACCCAGTTTATACAAAAGAGTGCGGCTATGATGCTTAACGGAAACTGGGTTGCCAACGAGATGAAAATCGACAAGAGCAACAAGAATATCAAATGCGCAAAGATCCCGGTATTGTCTGCTATAACGGATAAACTTACGACCGTTAAAAGCGACACCGATCTAAGAAAGGTCATTGATGCTGTCGATAGCATTACCGAAGGCAAAAAGCAGTTATCCGATTATGCTTCGGGTGATTCATATTCGATCGACGGACTCACCGTTTCGGCTGCCGATTGGCAAAAGATCTACGACGCAAGAAATACCGTCGTCGGAAATGCCGCGCAGCAATCTCTGTTTATCCCGAAGTATTCCGATTCCAAGGAAGGCGCAAAGAAATTTGTTCAGTTCCTCCTTTCGGATGAAGGTTATGCGATATACGCCAAAAAGACCGGATGTCCTCTTCCGCTCCAGATGAGCACCGGAAAGGACGTCGATACGTCCAAACTCAGCGATATGCAGAAAACACCGTTTGAAACCTGGAAAAACGCAACGATTTACGTTGACAGCGGCGTTTCAAGCAAGCATCAGATATTCGCTTCAGGCGGTGCCGACATTCTCGCCGGCGTCACTTTTGTAAGTGAATTCTCGACCTATAATAAGAATGACCGCAAAAAAGCAGATGAAATCTGGAGCAAGGTCGTTAAGACGGTTGAAGAAAAATACGATATTTGGCTTGAAACAATGAAAGGGGCTTGATACCCTTGAAAAAAGTGAGATTCTTATCACTTATATTGGTGTTGGTGCTACTCTTGGCAACTCTTGCGATACCCGTATCTGCCGGCAAGAAAGAGGTCGTTTCGAAACTTACCGCGGTTACGGAAGACGGAGAGGTACTCAACGATACCGATTGGAATATAACCGACGATAATATCCAGAAAAAAGGCGATACCGTCGTTATTTCGGCGCAGGATGCAACCTCCGATACCAAGATCGTATCCAAAACGGCAGCTGAAGTAAGCGATGACGTCGATACCATTTCAAAGGTTGAGATGAATCTGACCCTGACGTCTTTACCGAACGATCAGAGATTTGTTCTGGCTTTCGGTCTTCAAAGCATCGAGGCGGAAATCGGCGAAGAAGGCAACGTCGAACTCACCTTTACAAACGACGGAGCGTTAAAAGCAGGAGCTACTGCCTACACGGCGGACGGAAGCAAAACCCTTATAGATCCGAAAGGTTGCGGGGTAGCCCTCAACAGAAGTTTTGCCGTCAAGATGGCAATTACTTCGACGGGTGTCCTTGATATAAGCATCAACAACGCTTCCTTCGGTCAGGTTAAGCTTCCCGTTTCGGGAGAAGGTCGTTTCGGAATTTTGCAGACCGGATCCTGCGGCGCCGTTATTTCGGGACTTATTCTGAAATGTTCGTTTTATGAAAGACCCGAAAACACCGATATTTTCGAGGATTTTGAAGACGGTGAGTTTAATTCCAACCTTTTCGTCTCATCCTCAGCCGATAACGGGGTTTTCCCGTCGGGTGTTAAAATAGAGGATTATAACGGCAGTAAGGTGCTCAGATTCCAGAACACAAAGCTTGCACATTTCTGCACTTTATATCAGTACTCAAACTTCGAAATATCCTTCGATATTCCGTATTACAGCAGACATTACACCTATGATGAATACGGTAACGTTACGGGTAAACCCTGCGGAAATCTCGCTTTCGGATTCGGCGAGGAAGTTTCGACCCCCGTCGGTTACGCATACACTTCCGACGTTGATCTGATCGTTTTACGTTCAGACGTTATTTACAGTGAAAATCAAAAAGCGTTCCGCGCTAAACTTGACGGTATGAGCCTTTTTGACCCCGCGACCGATGAGGGATACTCGGTTAAGGTTACCGTGGTCGACGGGCATTATGACGTTGCCGTAAAATCGCTGAAATCGGAAGAATTCAAGGTTATAGCAACATCCGATTTTGATGCGCAAAGAAGCGGATATTTGAATATCTGGTCTACCGGAAACGGAAATTTCGCGGTCGATAATATAAAGATCACCAATCTTGATAAAAATCCCAACACGATCGACGTCGATTTCAAATCGTCCGTATTGAAGGTTGAGGATTATAAACCGACTGCCGATGAGAATAAGAAAATATTAAAAACCGATTCCGAAAGTATATGGGACGGAATAGTTAACAGCAAATTCTTCCTTGTAGACGTTATTCTCTTAGGTGCCGCTATTTTGCTTTGCGGAGCGGGAGTTGCCGTTTACTTTGCCAAAAAAGGAAGGAAAAAGGAGGCAAAAAATGAAAACGAAGATATATCTTAAAAGAGCGTTTTTATGCCTTCTTGTATTCGTTTTTGCTTTTAACTCGGCAGGCTGTAAAGATTCGGGCGAGACGGCAAAACTTGAAGATATGCCGATCGAGGAAGTCGTCAAATTCAGTTATGACGCAATAGGCGGCGACGACGTTATGCCGCTTATGGGATTTTACGGCCCGAGACCTAACAATTACAGTTATAACGCAAATGTTTTGCCCGATTATTATTCGGATGAAATATTCGAATTGATAAAAGGATCCGGCGTTAATCTTATCGGAACAAACTTTACCAATTATTCAACGGCGCCCTCATTTGTCTACAAATTGCTTGATCAGGGGGCAAAGTATAATCTGGGGGTTTATGTTTCGGATTCTGCCGTTGACAGTAATGAAAATACTACTATCGAAGAGTTGGATGAAAGGATAAACAGTTACTCGAATTATCCATCTTTTTGCGGCGTCCACGTCGCCGACGAACCGGGAACACCGTATTACCGCGGTGCCGGTAACAATATGGTCAGCGATTATGCCGATATAACACAAAAGCTTAAAAAGCTTGGCTTTTCTTATTATGTAAATCTCTACGGCAGACTTGTCGGCTCCGAGGACGACCCCAAGGCAAAGGACGTATACGCTCAATATGTCAAAGAATTTGCCGAAACACTTACCCCGGATTATTTGTGTTACGACAGATACATATTTGACGATAACGGCGGACTTTCAAGAGCATATCTCCATTTCCAGAATTTAGAGGCGGTTAAATACCAGGCGGAACAAAGCAAGATCCCGTTTTGGGTATTTGTTCAGGCAGGCTCGCAATGGAACGACGCAAAGGAGTACTTCGACTCTAACGGTTATTTCCCCTCAAAGGGAGAGTTTATGTGGATGGGCAACACCGAGCTTGCCTTCGGTGCAAAGGGTATAGCCTATTTCCCGCTTATCCAGCCTTACTGGTTCGCCTA
>JAGAAE010000065.1 GCA_017615405.1 Clostridia bacterium
ATCCCTAAATCAACGCCCATTATAACCATTATTCTTCATCCTTTGACATAAACGATGAAAGACGGTTTCTTACCGGAAGATACTCTTCGGGAAGATGCGTCGTATCGTTTCTGTATTCCACCGTAAACTCTCCGTTTTCATACGTAAGAAGCGAAACGGCTGTATTTTCAGCCCACGGCATCTCGCCTAACCGCTCGATCGTTCCGTAAACGAACCTTGTCATAAGACAGCGGATAATACCGCCGTGAAGAGCCAGCACAACCGTCTTACCGGGGTTTTGATCGGCGATGTTTTTGACGGCGTTATAGACTCTTTCATAGGCGTGGCGCATCGGCTCGCCGCCCTCCGGCGCAAAATCCTGCGGATGCTCAAACCATGCCTCTGCCATTTCCTTGTTGGCTTCAAAGGTCTCCTTAAACGGTTTTCCGTCATAGATCCCGGCGTTGATCTCACGAAGTTCGTTATCGATTTTAACGTCCATTATCCTATCGCCTAAGACGGCAAAAGCGGTTTTCTGGGCACGGATAAGCGGGCTTGTGTAAACGCAATCGATCTTTATATCCTTGAAGCGCTCGGTTAAAAACTCAAGTTGCTTTGCACCGAGCGGCGTTATGTCAAGATTGACGGTTCCCTGAAAAAGTCTCAACTTATTCCCGACCGCCTCGCAGTGCCTTACCAAATAAATCTTTGTCATTGTTTTCTCCGGGGGATCAAAGTGCGTTCTTTATGGCTTCAAATAGTTCGTCATATGTCTCATACGCCGGTATTTCGGGATAGTCCGCCTTGATTTTTTCGGTGGACTTGAAGAGGAATCCCGCCTTTGAGTTCCGGATCATTCCGAGATCGTTGAAGCTGTCACCCGAAGCGATGGTCTCAAAACCGATCGACTGGAGCGCCTTGACGGTCGTAAGCTTAGACTTTTCGCAGCGCATTTTATAGCCTGTGATCTCGCCGTTTTCACCCACTTCGAGGGTATTGCAGAAAATCGTCGGCCATCCGAGTTTTTCCATAAGCGGGGTTGCAAACTGCTCAAAGGTATCGCTTAAAATGATGACCTGGGTTATTTTGCGAAGCTTGTCCATAAACTCCTTTGCGCCATCCATAAGGTCTATCTTTTTGATGACCGTCCGGATCTCGTTAAGCCCCAAATTATGCTCTTTGAGGATCCTTAATCTATGCTGCATCAGCTTGTTGTAATCGGGTTCGTCCCGGGTGGTGAGTTCAAGTTCCGGGATGCCGGTCTCCTTTGCAAATGCTATCCAAATTTCAGGCACCAATACCCCTTCCATATCAAGGCATACAATATTCATAATTATTCTCCTTTTGTGTATTCTTTGTAAATATTTATCTGATCGTAAACGGCGGGCCAACGCGACGGGGCAAACAGCGTTACGCAGACGTATTCCTTGCCGTTTTTATCCTCGCCGAAAGATGCGATACAATATCCCGACTCGCCGATATATCCTGTTTTTCCGCCCAAAATTACGGCGTTCTCCGGCTCGGTGCCGTACATATACTTGAAAAGTGTGTTTTCGAGTTCGATCCCGTCGGGGTGCTTTTCGGTTTTGCTCGTTGTGTATTTATAGGTTGCCAGGATCTTTTTACAGGTCTCGTTATCCATTGCCGCGCGCAGAATGACCGAAAGGTCATACGCCGTAGTATAGTTTTCCTTGTCGAAAAGCCCGGTGCAGTTGGCAAAATGGGTCGACGAAAGTTTCAATTCCTTCGCCTTTTTGTTCATAAGCTTTACAAACTCTTCCTCACTGCCGGCGACCTTTATCGCAAGTCCTATCGCGGCGTCTCCGCCCGACGGAAGAATGGTACCGTAAAGCAGATCGTCCATCGTAAGGACCTCGCCTGCCGTAAAACCGGCGACCGTTGCCTCCGCCTTGTAGAGCGGATCGGTTATCTGATAGGTCATGGTGAAGGTATCGCTCATATCCTTGACGTTTTCGACCGCTACAAGAAGAGTCATGATCTTGGTCGTCGAGGCGGGATACATCTTTTCATACATATTACGACCGGCTACTATACGGTTCTTTTCGGTGTCGATAAAAACGACCGATTTGCTCATGATATCTTCGCCGACCTCGATATAACCGTCGTCCTTCTTTGCATTAAACGACACCTTTTTCTCATCCTTAGCCGTGACGGAAACGGTTTTTTGCTCTCCGGAGGTGTTCTTCTCGGTCTTGCCGGTTTTACAAGACCTTACCGTCAAAACGATGACCGTTATCATTATTGACAAGCCGACAACAATGGTCACCGCATTAATAAGGAATGTTCGATAAAGAGTTATTTTCTTTTTGCTTTTAGGTCGCCTGTAATTTGAGTTCGACGTTTTTGTTATAGGATCACGCGGATTTGGCGCCGGATTTTGTCTTTGACTATTCAGCCTGTTTTCGATCTCGGCAAAATAGCCCTCATAATCCTTTTTATTCGGTTGATTATCCATAAAACTCCCTTTGAATAACAGAGATTAAAGCGTTATTTTTCCAAGGTCTTAATAAACTGCCCTATCCTTTTGAGCGCCTCAATGATATGGTCTGTACTGTAACAGTAAGACGCTCTGACAAAACCTTCGCCGCCCTTACCGAAGGCAGTTCCCGGGATAACGGCAACGTGATAGCGGTCAAGAAGTTGTTCGCAAAACTCGTCGCTTGAAAGACCTGTTGACTTTATTGACGGGAACACATAGAACGCGCCCTTCGGCTCCTTGCAGGTAAGACCGAGATCGTTGAAACCCTTTGTTATAAGCCTTCTTCTCTGGTCATAGACTTTAAGCATTTCCCTTACGTCTTCATCACAATATTTGAGCGCCCAAACGGCGGCATACTGCGAAACGGTCGGAGCACACATTATGGCAAACTGATGTATCTTTATTATTTCCTTCATGACCTCTTTCGGTCCGCAGGCATACCCGAGACGCCAACCGGTCATGGAAAACGCTTTTGAAAAGCCGTTTACGGTTATGGTACGCTCAAACATTCCGTCGATGCTCGCAGGCGAGATATGACCGTTTCCCGTAAAGGTGAGTTCGGAATATATCTCGTCGGAAATGACCATTATGTTCGTCCCTTTAAGAACGTCAGCGACCTCTTCAAGGTCTTTCTTCTCCATTACGCCGCCCGTCGGATTGCAGGGAAACGGCAGGATCAGAAGTTTTGTTTTATCGGTTATTGCGTCTTCGAGTTGCTTCCTTGTCAGTTTGAACTCGTCCTCCGCCTTGGTTTCAACGATAACCGGAACACCGCCGGCGATCCTCGTCATAGGCTCATAGCAAACGTAGGACGGCTGAGGTATTATGACCTCATCGCCCGGTGATACTATTGCCCTTATGGCAAGGTCAATTGCTTCGCTTCCGCCGACCGTTACAAGAATCTCGTCCTTGCTGTCGTAAGAGACGTTATACCTTCTCTTTAAATAGTTGGATATCTCTTTTCTTAACTCGTCAAGACCCTTGTTCGAAGTGTATTTCGTCTTTCCGCGTTCAAGAGAAGCAATTCCCTCTTTTCGCACCTCCCAAGGGGTCTGAAAATCGGGCTCGCCTATGCTTAAAGAGATAACATCGTCCATTTCGGCGGCGATATCGAAGAATTTTCTTATACCGGATGGCTTAATCTCAGTTACCGTTTTATTTAGTATTGAAGAATAATCCATCATACGAATAATTGCCCCCTACCGTCACTGTCGGCATTGATGAGTTTTACGTCAAGTTCCTTATATCTTCTCATAACGAAGTGGGTCGAGGTCGAGGTTACCGTTTCCATAGGAGCAAGTTCCCTTGCTACGAAACGGGCGACGTCCTGAAGCGTTTTACCCTTGACGATGACCGTCAGATCATAAACGCCCGACATAAGATAAACCGCTTCGACCTGAGCAAAGGAGGCTATCTTGTCGGCAACGTCCTCAAAACCGAAACCTGCTTTGGGGACAACGTTAAGATCGACTATCGCGGAAACGCTGGTATCGTCAAGTTTATCCCAATCGATGACCGCCTTGTATCCGCAGATATAGCCTTTTTTTTCCATATCCTTTATTTCGGATCTGACCTCTTCGGCTGAAATGCCGAGCATCGTCGCGAGGTCTTCTTCGCTTGTTCTTGCATTTTTTGAAAGCAGATTCAATAATTCGATATTCATAGTTTTTCTTCTCCTAATTCCTGACGATACCGTTCGGTGTCGTGATTATTGCCAAAGGCCACTGGGGATCGGGACCGCAGCTCATTCTTTCCATAGCGCAGAATTCGGGACCGTTTGAGTTTCCGACGTGGGTAACCCAGTGATATCCGTTTTTATATCCGGCATAGATGCTGACGTGGGTCGCGTGACCGTTGCGGTTGTTGAAATCCTGCGTCAGCATAAGTGAGCCTATCGGTATCGGTTCGGCAGGCTCGAAAACCGTATGTGTCGTCCCGCCTAACATATGCGCGTTCCACGCGATGGATTTTGAATAACCGTCCCTTATCCACTGCTGCCCTGCGAGATACCACTGGTGGGCTTTTTGAGGATCGGAGGGTTTTGCAAGCTTTGAGACGTCTATTCCGACGACGTTCGGAAGATAGTTGAAATAAACGTAGGTGACGTAGGAGGCGCAAACAAGTCCGCCCCGCTCGAATCTACTTATATTCGGCTTTCCCTCGGCGTCGGTCTCATATCCCGTACAACCGAAATTATAGGTTATATTCGAAAGCCATCCCTTTGCCCTTTTGTCCTTCGCCAGAATATAGACCCACATAAGCCCGTCGCTGCGGTGCTTGTTGATATTATATCCGGCATAGATCATAGCGTCGAGAAAATCGTTATCGTCGGGATCGGTGTTTGATTTGCCGCCGGGAACGACGTTTACCGTATTTCTGATATTACTTTCGGGCATTTCCGGTTGCGTTGACTCGGGCTGAGACGCAGGCTTTGTTTCAGGTTCGGGTTCCGGCTCAGGCTCGGGTTCGGGTTCCGGCTCGGGCTCAGGCTCAGGTTCGGGCTCTTCTGTCTCTTTTTCGGTTTCGGTTTCGGAAACGGTTTCTTTTTTATTCTCCGAGTTCTTTTCCTTTGAGGTCAATACGGAGCAGGAACACAATATCAAAACCGAAGTCAGTATTATTGCAACAATCGAAATCATAAGTTTTTTTCTGGTTTTGAAAAGACAAAAAACACTTACGAAAATCGAATACAACAGGGTCGTGAATTTTCCGTTTTTCATATAAATATACCTCCTGTGTATATTCATAGTTATTATACTTTAAATGATGCCAAAATTCAAGGTTTTTATTGACTACCGAACAGGTTTTAACTATAATTAGTATATACATGCCCAACGGGAAGTGAAAATATGAGACAAATAACGATAAATACGTCAAAGAAGTATGATATTCTTTTAGGCGACGGTCTTATTAAAGATATCGTTAAACTGACGGAGCCTTTCTGCCCGTCAAAAAGGGTGCTTATAATAACCGACGATATCGTTAATTCTCTATACGGGGAGCCTGTCTCGGATCGCTTTTCGCTATCCGGGTATTATGTTAAAAGGTTTGTTTTTAAAAACGGAGAAGGCTCAAAAAACCTGCAAACACTGTCCGATATCCTCGAATTTGCCGCTTTTAACGGGTTTAAGCGAAACGACCTTTTCTTAGCCCTCGGCGGCGGTGTCGTCGGGGATATTGCAGGGCTTGCTTCTTCTCTTTATATGAGGGGCGTTCCGGTCGTTCAGGTGCCGACGACGCTTCTTTCCGCGGTCGACTCCTCAATAGGCGGAAAGACCGCCATTGACCTTAAATCGGGCAAAAACCTTTGCGGCGCCTTTAAACAGCCCGACCTCGTTGTTATCGATACCGGGATCATAAATGATCTTCCCGAAGATATCTTTTCCTGCGGTATGGGCGAGGTCATAAAATGCGGCGTGATAAAAGAACTTCCGATATTTGATTACATAGCC
>JAGAAE010000066.1 GCA_017615405.1 Clostridia bacterium
AGACGTCAAGGATCCCGAAAATACCGCAGTCGCGATACTGGCGGACAAGGAAGAAATCGGCTCCTGCGGCAATACGGGACTTGAATCCGACTATCTTGAACACATTATAGGCGATCTTACAAAAATGCAGGGCGGCGACGTTTCGGTTGCACTTCGCAACTCGCGCTGTCTTTCGGCGGACGTCAACGCCGGTCTTGATCCCACATTTCAGGACGTGTTTGAGAGGAGAAACGCAAGCAGGCTCAATTACGGCGTCGTCGTTACAAAATACACCGGCGCCAGAGGAAAAGCCGGTACCTCCGACGCTTCGGCAGAATACGTTGCCGAAATAAGGGCTCTTCTTGATAAGAACAATGTTATCTGGCAAACCGGTGAACTCGGAAAGGTCGATGCCGGCGGCGGCGGAACGGTTGCCGTTTACATTGCAAACAAGGGCGTCGACGTTGTTGATCTCGGCGTTCCGGTACTTTCGATGCACTCGCCGTTTGAAACGACCGCAAAACTTGATATCTATATGTGCTACCGCGCAATGTTCGTATTTATGCAAGGGTAGGGATACGTCTTGAAATTTTTAAAACTTATAAGTATCTGTCTTTGCTGCCTGTTGACCCTTCCTCTTTTTTCGGGTTGTGACGGCTCAAACGATAATCTCATATATCTTAACGTTATTTCCGTTCCCGAAACGCTCGACCCTCAACTTGCAGAATCGGATGAGGAACTGATGATCTGCCGTAATCTGTTTGAGGGGCTTTTAAGGAAGGATGCCGACGGAAAAATCGTCAAGGGCGTTTGCAAATCGTACCGGAAAGACGGGCTTACGTATACCTTTGATCTTCGTTCCGACGCTAAATGGTCGGACGGCAAAAAGGTTACGGCAAATGATTTTGTTTTTTCGTTCAGACGCGCCGTTTCACCATCAGTAAAGGCTCCGTTTTCAAGACGTCTTAGAAGCATCAAAAATGCACCGGCGGTCATAAACGGCTCCGCCGACGTATCATCCCTCGGCGTCACGGCGGTATCGGACACCTGCTTGAAAATTGAACTTTCCGCCGAAGACGCGCTCTTTGAAGAAACGCTTACCACACCTGTTTGTATGCCCTGCAACGAAGGCTTTTTCAATGAATGCGAGGGCAAATACGGAAGGGACGAAAACTCTGTTATATCTAACGGCTCATACTATTTAAGGCGTTGGAGGACCGAAGAATTCGGCATAAGGATCATTAAAAACGACAACTATTCGGGCGATTTTAAGGCTAAAAACGGCGGTCTTGTCATAACTGCCAACAGCGATACCCCGGTAAATAAACTTTTTTCGAAAAATTCGATCGATTGCGCGTTTGTCGATAATCGCGATATCAATAAGGTCAAGGAAACGGGCGCAAAACACAAATCGGTCCAAAACGTCTGCTGGTTTATGACCATCGGCAGCACATATACGAGCGACGTCCGAAACGCCTTTGCTTTATCGGTCAGCCCCGACGTCTACGGTCCCGTTCTGCCGAGCGGATTTTCAGCCGCAAGGTCGATCTATCCGGACGTTCTGAAGGTTAAGGGTGCCGACGGCGTCGGCATTACGGCTTATAATATCGACACCGCAAGGAACCTTTTTTCAAACGCGGTCAAAAAGATGGAAGATAAGATCTTCCCCGGCGCTACGATGATTTACTACGCGGACGATTGTATGCTTCCCGTAACAAAGTCGATAGTCGCACATTTTCAGCAAAATCTCTCGGCGTTTATCAATATTTCACCCGCAAAGCACCCGGAAGAATTAAAAGAGGAACTTAAAAAATTTTCCCTTCAATTCGCAATGTTCCCCGTAAAGGCGAGAAACTGTGACGTTTCGGAGTATCTCGTCAATTTCGGAGGTTACGACGGGGTCGATCCCGCGACGGCACAGCAAAGGATCCTCGCAGGGCAGACGGTAATTCCGATATGCTATGAAAATACGAATCTTTGTTATGCGAAAAATCTCAGCAATATTTCGTTTGAAAATATCGACGGATATATCGATTTTTCGTTTGTTGTTAAAAAATAAGAATGCAAAAAACGGCGTGGAGTGCACACTCAGATCGAGCGTGCTCGCGCCGTTTTTGATATATATTCCGAATGTCCGGATTTATTCAAGTATCAAATCGGTTAACCAGACCGTCTTTGCCGGTGAAGGATCAAACGTTTCCACCGCGGCTCTGAATCCCGAATAATCGGTTGCATAAAGCGGATCCTGATTATGGAACGTAATGATTCGTTTATCAGGCGTTTGAGCCTGATAATAGGTATTATTCTTTACGGTAAGACCGTTATGCGGACCTGGATGCACGAACGACTTATTGTTCCACCACCAAAAAATCATAGAAGCCCTTGAAATATCAAAAACGTTATTGTATATCGTGAAGTTTTCACAGTCCTCAACGTACGCCCACTGACCTCCTCTTATATGAGAAGTCATAACCGGATCCGGTCTTTGGAGCTGCGACCATTCATATCCCGAAAAACGAATAACGTTATCGTGAAAACTGATGTTTTTATAATCGCTGTATCTATTGGAGCCTTTGGCTCCCGACGTTGTGAAAAACTCAATACCGTAACAACATTTTTCAATAAGGTTTTCAGAAAAATCAATATTATAATAATGGGATGCAGTATTTGCGCTCGACCAACTCTGAAAGGTTATTCCGGCGTCGTAACAGTTATAAACGTGATTGTTCCTGACCGTTATATTCTTGGCGCCTATCGGGAATTCTATCCCGTTTCCGAACCTTGTTGTACCCGATTGCATGGAGCCTCCGATAAAACCGACCTCACAATTCGTGATCTTAACGTTTTCGGTTCCGTGGGCCCCGTCGATTCCGTGGGAACCCGTATACCTGACACATATATTGTCCACTATACAGTTTGAATTGAAATTTATGAGTTCTCCTCTCTGAGATATCTCAACCGAATTGAAATCATTCCCGATATCACCCTCATAATATAAATATAAGTATTCATCCGAAGAATAATAAAAATCATAGTTTGATCTGACGTCGCTCAAATCCCATTTTTTCACGCCGAGACAAGCAATATCGTTAAACACGATATTGCCGACGTTTCCGCTGCTTTTCAGATACGTTCTGTAAATGTTCGTATCATACTTTTCCCATAGAGAATCATCTGCAAAATTGCGCCGTGAACCGTAGAATCTCGGTTTTTCGCCCTTTCCGTATGCACCCATAACAACACCGCTCGGAAGGGTTATCCACCCTTTATACGGTACTCGCCAAACGCCACCGCGCTCAAACAACACCGCATCTCCAGATTTTATTTCACCGGACTGTAGCTTTGAAGTAACGTCGCTTATCGGGGTACTTTTGTTTATATAATACTTTTTTCCGGTGATTTTATAAATGTCTTCCGTGTTTTTTTCGGCGTATATTTTCGCTTTTAGCCCGTTTGCTTCAGCTTCGCTGTGGCTTTCAACGGTCGTAAGATAATTATAACCCGAACTGTTGGTGCTGTATTTGATCTTTGAAGTGCCGAGCTTTCTTGTATACCCGCATACGTTACAGGTAGTATCGTTGTTATCCGTATAGACGTGATCGGTTTCGTCGATTATTATATTGCAAACAGAACACTCATGCCAGTGAGACAATTTGTTTGACGACCACTTTCCGAATTTATGAGTGTGGGAAACCGCCGTGCCGCCACCGCTTATGTCCTGAGCACCGCTTACCCCGGAATCTTGAGATCCCGACGTTTCACGGGATGAAGTTTCACCCGACAGCGTTTCCCGGTTGCCGATGTTTTCATAATAATCATCTGTCTCGGTATTCCCGCCAAAACCCGTGGAAACACTTTTTGTCCTTCGGGATATTTTCGGGATCAGAAATATTGATAACACGACCAAGGCGCAGACAAATAGAGATATTTCTCCGATG
>JAGAAE010000067.1 GCA_017615405.1 Clostridia bacterium
GATCGCGACCGAGACCTTCGGCGACGCGGTAAGATACTCGGCGGTCGACTTTTTCGGCGACATAAACGAATTCGAGACCGCTTATGCCAACGTAAAGGCGGTCGACGATATAAAGGACAGCTTCACCATCTGCGTCGACACGGGTCACTCAAACAAGGCGATGCGCTACGGCAACCCGACCCCCGCCGACGTTATAAGGCGGCTCGGCAGCGAGGTTACCTGCCTTCACCTTAACGACAACGATACACTCACCGATCAGCATAAAATACCCCTCTCGGGAACTATTGACTGGAACGATGTTTTTGACGCGCTTGACGAGATAGGCTACGCCGGGATCTATAATATGGAATGCAACTTAGCGCATTTCGGCAAGGATCTTCTCGTTGACACCGCGGAATTTGCCGTCAAAGTTATGAAAGGCATATTGAAGGAAAGATACGGTGAATAAGATGAAAGATTTTGAAAAACAAATCGACGGGATAATATCGAAACTCTCACTTAAAGAGAAGATCGGGCAGTTGAACCAGCCCGAAACTCCCACTGCCGACAACGCCGAAGAATTCAAAGAACGGGTCAGAAACGGCGAGGTCGGGTCTATCCTCATGTCGGTCGGCGCCACCGCCGGAAACGACGCGCAGGGCGGAATAAGCGTTGAATTCTACAACGAACTTCAGCGCATAGCCGTAGAGGAAAGCAAGAGCGGTATACCGATACTTTTCGGGCGTGACGTCATCCACGGGCACAGGACCGTTTTCCCGATACCGCTTGCAATGACCGCATCTTTTAACGAGGAACTCGTTGAACAAAGCTATTCGGATATCGCAGACGAAGCGTCGAACGAGGGCGTTCACTGGACCTTTACACCGATGCTCGATTTGGCGCGCGACCCGCGTTGGGGAAGGGTCATTGAAGGACCCGGCGAGGATCCGTTTTTGGGAAGCGCCATGGCGAAGGCGATCGTAAAGGGACTTCAGGGCGACGACCCGTCAAAAAAGGGCAAAATGCTCGCCTGCGCCAAGCACTACGTCGGTTACGGAGCAAGCGAGAGCGGTATCGACTACCACCGCACCGAGATATCGGATTATTCGCTTAACAACTATTATCTTCCCGCCTTCAAGAGCGCGATCGACGCGGGTGCCGTGACCGTTATGTCGGCTTTTAACGATATAAGCGGTCAGCCCGTAACTTCGAGCAGATATTACCTTACCGATATTTTGAGAAAACGTCTCGGTTTCGGAGGTTTCGTCGTTTCGGACTATGACGCCGTTTGCCAACTTGCAAAGCAGGGTGTCGCCGAGGACGATTCCGACTGCACCGAAATGGCGCTTAACGCCGGGCTCGATATGGATATGCACGACGGCGTTTATATGAAATGCCTCGAAAAACTCGTTGAGACCGGCAGGGTCAAAATGGAGACGGTCGACGAGGCGGTAAGGCGCATTTTGAGGGTCAAATTCCAAAAAGGGCTTTTTGAAGACCCCTATTGCAAAAAAGGAGCCGTCGATATCGAGATTCACAGGATGCACGCCAAGGAAATGGCGGCGGAGTCTATCGTCCTTCTCAAAAACGAGGGCGTTTTGCCGATAAAGAAATCCGACCGCGTAGCCCTTGCGGGTCCCTTTATCCACGAAAGGCGAAGTCTGCTCGGCAGTTGGATGCTCGACGGCAAGCCCGAGGAAACCCCGAATATGTGTGAAGCGATGAAGGCAAAGTCCACCGGCGGTGTTACCTCCGTAAACGGGACCGACCTCGGCTGGGACAGCTCGCTTAAATGGATGTGCAACACCGACGTTACGGTTTTATGCCTCGGAGAGAGTTGGACCTCGACAGGCGAGCACCGTTCGGTATCGAATATCGCGCTCACCCCCGACCAGACAATGCTCATCGAACGCGCAAGGTCGACCGGGAAAAAGGTGATTGGCGTCCTTTTCTGCGGAAGACCGATAGAAATGCAGGGTATTGCCGATAATTTCGATGCTCTTATCTATGCCTGGCACGGCGGAAGCGAGGTGGCGTCTGCGGTTGCCGATATAATCTACGGCGACAACGTTCCTTCGGGCAAACTCCCGATAACCATACCGAGAAAGGCGACCCACATCCCGATCTATTACAATATCACCCCGAGCGGAAGACCTGTCGACTGCTATTACGGTGAAAACGCCGGTGAATGCTACGTTGACAGCCTGCCGACCCCCTATTACCCCTTCGGCTACGGGCTTTCCTATGCGAAGTTTGTCTATGGCGATATCGTTTGCAAGGAGCCGGAAATAGCGTTCGACGATATTAAATCGGGCAAAAAATTCGAGGTTACGATAGATATAACAAACGAGGGAGACTTTGACGGAAAAGAGGTCGCAGAGCTTTATATCCGTGATAAACTTGCCTCGATGATGAGACCGATAAAGGAACTGAAAGGCTTTAAGAAGGTGCTTATAAAGAAGGGCGAGACCGTGACCGTCACATTTACGCTCGGATATGACGAGCTCGGATTCTTCCTGCCAAACGGCGAATACGTTGTCGAGCCGGGCAAATTCGACGTTTATCTCGGCGAAAACTGTCTTACCGAAAGAAAGATAACCGTAGAAATAAAATAAACCGAGGTAATTATTATGCGAATATATGAGAATCCCGAAAA
>JAGAAE010000006.1 GCA_017615405.1 Clostridia bacterium
TTTCTTGCTGTTTTTTTAATATTAAAGCGCCGTCGAAGAGGATCGACGGCGCACGAGAACGTTATTCTACCGTAACCGATTTTGCTAGGTTCCTCGGCTTGTCTATATCACAGCCTTTGTGATATGCAACGTAGTATGCGTAGATCTGGAAGGGGATGACCTCGGTCGAGGCAACGAGAAGTTCGTGGACCTTCGGAACGTAGATCATTTGATTTGATTCCTTTTCAAATTCCGTCTCGCCCTCGTTTGCGCAGGTTATGACGTAAGCGCCCCTTGCCGCGACCTCCTTGATGTTGCTTAGCATTTTATCCGCAAGGTCGTTGTAGCAGGACAGGGCAAACACCGTCCTGTCCTCCTCAATAAGCGAGATAGTGCCGTGTTTCAGTTCTCCGGCGGCGTAAGCCTCGGAGTGGATATATGATATCTCTTTCAGTTTAAGTGAGGCTTCAAGCGCAACGGCATAATCGAGATTTCTTCCTATAAAAAAGAGTGACTGTGTGTTTACGCAGCGTTTTGCCATCTCTTTAAGTCTGTCTTTTTGTAAAAGTATTTTCTCGATCTTTTGCGGCAACGCCTTGACCTCTGCTAAGAAATCGGCGATATATTTATCGTCCTTTGTACCAAGATGCTTTGCCGCCCACGCCGCAAAGAGATACATTACCGAAACCTGCGTCGAATAACCCTTTGTCGTGGCAACGGCGATCTCGGGACCTGCCCACGTGTATATAACGTCATCGGAGGCGTTTGCGATCGAACTTCCAACGACGTTTACGATCGAGATGACGTGGGAGCCTAAACGTTTTGCCTCTTTGAGCGCCGCCAGGGTATCGGCGGTCTCGCCCGACTGACTGATAACGATCGTAAGGGTCTCATCGTCGATTATCGGGTTTCTGTAACGGAATTCGCTTGCGAGATCGACCTCGCAGGGGATACGGGTCATATCCTCAATAACGTATTTCCCTACGATACCGGCGTGGTATGCCGAGCCGCAGGCGATAATAACGATACGGTTTATACCCTTTAATTTGTCGGCAGTCAGGGTGAAGTCCTCGAAAACGACTTCGCCGTTCTTTATCCTTCCTGAAAGGGTCTGCTTTATCGCCTTCGGCTGCTCAAAGATCTCCTTCATCATAAAATGTTCAAAACCGCCCTTTTCGGCAGCCGAAACGTCCCAGGTAATCTCGGAAACTTCCTTTTCAAGAGCCTTGCCCGAAAGATCGACGACCTCGGTCTTATCGGGGGTGAGAACGGCGATCTCGTCGTCTCCTAAATATATAATATCTTTGGTAAGTGAGGCGATGGCGGTAACGTCCGAAGCAAGGATATTACCTTTGTCCGAAACGCCCAGAATAAGCGGACTGAAACGTTTTGCGGCAACAAGTGTATCGGGGTAGTCAGTGCATATAATGCCGAGTGCAAAGGAGCCTTCAAGCATTTTTACCACCTTTGAAACGGCCTCAATGAGGTTGCCGTTGTAGTATTTCTCCAAAAGATGGGGGACTACCTCGGTGTCGGTCTGACTTAAAAACTTGACGCCTTCGTTTTTAAGCTCCTTGCGAAGGGTAGAGTAGTTTTCGATAATGCCGTTATGAACGACGGCAAATTTGCAGTTGCCGCTTAGGTGCGGGTGTGCGTTTTCAAGTGAAGGTGCGCCGTGTGTTGCCCATCTCGTATGACCTATGCCGATGTTACCCGAAACGGTCTTGCCGTTGTCGGTCGAATCGATAAGGGATTTAATTCTGCCCACCGTTTTTTCAGTGGTGATTTTTCCGTTTTCAAGAACGGCAATACCCGCCGAATCGTAACCGCGGTATTCGAGTCTGTGAAGACCGTCTAAAAGTAGGGGAGCCGCAGGCAAATTGCCTGTAAAACCAACTATTCCACACATATTTTTTCTTCCTTTGTCAAACGTTATTCTGTCGCCTGATAGTTTACACTTCTACAATTTTATGTTAAAAACGGCGTTATGTCAATCAACCCGAAGTTGCTTTTTTGTAATAACCTTAAGTTGACACTATAGTATCGTTGACAACGTAAGCATCTTTTTTACCTCATCATATATATCTTTTGCGCTGTCAACGGGAAGAGGATTCTGCCCCTTTCCAATCTCTATCGTGAACCCGGGGCGGTCAAATTTTTCGATAAACCAGTCCTTGAACCCGCCTCCGTCGGCAATAGAGATAGGGTAATCGAGCGCATAGCCCGACTCGGTCGACATCAGTTCGGCTATCCTTCGGCTTCTTCCGGGTCGCCGTTTGCCGTAGGACCAGTAGATGACCCGCCCCTGCGAATGAATGGCAAAAACCTGCCGTATATTGTTATTTCTGCAAAGGTCACACAGAGCGGCAGTTTCGGGTTCGCTTTCGGGGGAAAAGCCGCCGAACCTTCCCGGCGAAGGACCTAAAATACCCATTTTCCGTTCCTTGTCCCTGAGCTCTTTCCAGCCTGCGTCAAAGTTATGGTTTATGTCGACGCCACGGAAATTCGCATTGTATCTTTTAAAATCTCCCGCGGTCATCCGCTCGATCTCCCATGCTTTTTCGCCGCACGCCGCCGCACCGAGAACGGAAATATCGCAGCCGTCGGGATTTATGCGTGGAATTATCATTACCCCTCTGCCGAAAAGCGCCTTTCGGATATTGATGCCGCCGATGGGAGTATCGTTCTGAACGGCTTCGCAAAGGTCTTCGAGCCACATCATTATAACGTTTGACGTTATGTGTTCGCTTCCGTGAAAAGCAGCGGCATAAAGGCTGTAACTTTGCGGGTCACCTAAGGCGAGTGCCGAAATTTCTTTGCCCAAAACGCTTTTTCCTATTGACTTTTTCCTCAAAAAAGTGTATTTTTTAGTCATAAGATTTATTTTGCTTTCGAGTGCATCTGAAACATAGTTTACCGGAAGAATGAACCTGTCCGTGATCATCACCCTCAAAGGTTTTTACTTCCATTATATTAAAGGGGACGCATTTTAATGAATTTAAAAGAAGAAACTATCGAAACAAAAACCGTTTATAACGGCAGAGTCATAGATCTTGTCGTCGATACCGTAACGCTTCCGAATGGCAAAGAGGCAAAACGCGAGGTCGTAAGACACAAGGGCGGGGTAGGCGTTATCGCCGAGGACGATAACGGAAATATCCTGTTTGTCAAACAATTCAGATATCCTTATAAAGAAGAAATATACGAGATCCCCGCCGGTAAAAGAGACAGCCTTGACGAGGAGCCGATAGAATGCGGTAAGCGCGAATTAAGGGAGGAGACCGGCGCCGTTGCGGACGAGATGATTTCGCTCGGAAAGCTTTATCCTTCGCCGGGATATTGCGGCGAGATCATCTGGCTGTTTGCCGCGAAGGGGCTTGAATTTGCCGATGATCAACTTGATGAAGACGAATTCCTGAACGTTGAAAGGATCCCGCTTGAGAAGGCGGTCGAAATGGTGATGAAGGGCGAAATATCCGACGCTAAGACCCAGATCGCGATCTTGAAATATAAAATGATGAAATAGGAAATTATTGTTGACATATGACCTTAATTGTGATATTATACTTTATGTGTTTGAGGGAGTAGCAGGCACTTTTGTGTAACAAGTCAACAACCTCGACCTATGGACAAACGTCTGCGGTCTGGCTTGTTTTAATTTGCGAGACTCATTGTATAACTTTAAAGCTGTACTATGGGTTTATTATGTTTTTTATTCGGGGACAGCTTTTGTTGTACCCCGATTTTTGCTTTATAGGCAGCATACTGTCATCCTGAAATCAAGGTGAGATCATGTCTGTTTTTTTAACAGTTTTATTATTTATCTTGGGATTGGTTCTCGTCGTCAAGGGCGGAGACTATTTTGTTGACGCAGCTTCCTGGATAGCCGAGGTAAGCGGAATACCCAAGCTTATTATCGGTGCCACCGTCGTCAGCATTGCAACGACCCTTCCAGAAATGCTCGTGTCGGTTATGGCGGCTTATGAAAAGAAGGTCGATATGTCGATCGGAAACGCCGTTGGCAGCGTCACCGCCAATATCGGGCTTATTATGGCGATTTCTCTTATCTTTATGCCGGGGATCATCAAGCGCAAGGATTATTTGTTGAAATCAGTTCTTATGCTTCTCGCGGCTTCGATAATCGTCCTTTGCGGAGTGTTCGATAAGGTCACTGTTCTGTTTTCAATTATATTGCTCATTATTTTTGCCGTTTTCTTTGTCGAAAACTTTATCGTCGCAAAAAAAGCGGTCATATCCTCTAAGTCGGAAGAAAAGGAAGAGGATCTGACTGCTAAAAAAACTATTATAATAAACATTATTAAGTTTGTTTTCGGCGCCGCGGGAATAGTTATTGGCGCAAGACTCCTTGTAAATGAGGGAAGCGAAATAGCAAGGCTTTTGAGGGTTGACGAGCGCATCATATCGGTCACGATGGTCGCTGTCGGAACGTCACTTCCGGAACTTATTACGACCATAACCGCAATATCGAAGAAACAGTCGGAACTTTCGGTTGGAAACATTATCGGCGCAAATATTATGGATCTTACCCTTATTATGCCGCTTTCGTCCATCGTCGCCGGTAAAGAACTTCCCATAACGCAAATGTCAAAATTTGTTGATCTTCCCGCCTGTCTGCTTGTCGGGGTCATAGCGCTTGTTCCGGCGCTTATAAGGAAGAAGTTTACGCGGTTGCAGGGCGCCTGCCTGCTCGCCGTATATATCGCTTATTTGGGAATCACCTGTTTTGTGACCCTGTAAAGCAAATTTTATCTTGACACAACGTGCATTTTGATATATAATACCTAACGTTGACACATTGGGGAATTGTGTAACGGTAGCACGACAGACTCTGACTCTGTTTGTTGGGGTTCGAATCCCTATTCCCCAGCCAGAAACTAAGCTCACCATTTCGGGTGGGCTTAGTTTCTCGTTTGTATATGCAGGGATTCGAACAAGGGCGATTTTGCTTGCAAAATTGCGACCTTTCGGGGAACGGTCGCAAAGCCCGTGGGCAAGCGAAGCGCGAAGGCGGCGGCAGCCGCCGAAGAAATCCCTATTCCCCAGCCATTGGTATTAGTGGGTTTTGCGGCCTGCTAATACTATTTTTTTGCCCAAAA
>JAGAAE010000068.1 GCA_017615405.1 Clostridia bacterium
CAATTATCGATCTTTCGCTCCATGGCTTTGAAAAATTATCCTCTTCGGTTTTAACAATAAAGGGAATATGCTCCTTCTTCATCTCGACGATTCTAATCTTGTCGAAAAATCCTCCGAAAACAAGTTTGTCTATCTCGTCGGCGATCTTTCGGAGAGCCTTGCCGTAAACCGTGATGTCACCGCCGTAAGGATCGCTTATCCCGTTTCCAAGCGTAAAAGTCTTATCTTTTGCGGCGCCGAAGGAAATCAGAAGATCCTTTATATCGTCACTCATGGTGAAAATATAATCGGCGTCAAGGTCATCCCTGTTAAAAACGGTAGAACGGTGATCTGAAATATCAAAACCGTATTTTGATGCAATAGCGGCGGAGTATTCGCTGACCGGCATTCCCGGCGCCGTTAGTCCGCGGCTTTCGGCGGATATGCCTTTTAGTTTAAGGTTGTTAAAATACCCTTCGGCGAACGGGCTTCGGCAGGTGTTCCCGGAGCATACGAAAATGACCCTCATCAGCCCTTTGCCTCCAACCAGTTTTTACCGCAGTGTGCGTCGACCGACAACGTGACCTTCAAACTTGCGGCGTTCTTCATTTCCTCTTCGAGAACGCGGCAGATATCATCCTTGTCCTTTTCGGGACACTCGACTATCAGTTCGTCGTGTATCTGGAGTATTAGCTTAGACTGCGGATATTCACGCTTTAAGCGGTCATATACGTTTATCATTGCGATCTTTATTATGTCGGCGGCGGTACCCTGAATGGGTGCATTTCGAGCTACACGCTCACCGAACGCCCTGATCATATGATTGGATGATGAAAGCTCGGGGAGATAGCGCCTTCTTCCGAAATGGGTCGTAACGTATCCGTCGGCTTTCGCGTTTTTAATAACGTTTTCCATATAGTTTGCAACGCCGCTGTAGGTTGTAAGATAGTTTTTAATATATCGGTCGGCTTCGGCGCGGCTGACGCCGATATCCTTTCCGAGGGAGAATGCGCCTATCCCGTAAACGATACCGAAGTTTACCGCCTTTGCGCGGCTTCGCATAACCGGCAAAACCATATCGATCGGTATCCCGAAGACCTCGCTTGCGGTCACGGTGTGGATATCGATCCCGGAATTGAAGGCGGATATCATCGCCTCGTCGTCGGCAATGCTTGCGAGAACACGAAGCTCGATCTGGGAATAATCGGCGTCGCAAAGGGTATATCCGTCCTTTGCTATAAAGAATTCACGGAGTTTTTTGCCCTCGCTTGTTCTGACGGGGATATTCTGAAGATTGGGCTCGAGCGAACTTATGCGCCCCGTTCTTGCTTCGGTCTGGTTAAAGGTCGTATGGATCCTTCCGTCCTCCGAAACGGCGGCTGAAAGACCGTCGCAATAAGTGGATTTAAGTTTTGTCAGTTGCCTGTAAGACAAAACCTTGTCGACGATCGGGTAATCGTATCGAAGCCCGTCTAAAATATCCGCCGAGGTACTGTAACCGCTTTTTGTCTTTTTGCCGGCGGGAATACGGAGTTTTTCAAAAAGCACTTCGCCTAACTGTTTGGGCGAATTGACGTTGAATTCGACCCCGGCAATTTCGTAGATCTCTTTTTTGATCTCCTCCGAGCGGTTAAGCAATTCTTCGCCTAAATCTTTAAGACCCTTCGCGTTTACAAGGAATCCCGTTCTTTCCATGTCCGATAAGACTATCGAAAGAGGGATCTCTATTTCGGTCAAAACCTTGTCCTGACCGCTTTCTTTAAGACGCTTATTGAGCACGTCACAAACGGCGGCGAGTTTTGCGGTAGACAGCAATCTGTCATCGTCAAATTCCGCCTTGATATCGACGCCGTATTCGGCACAAAGCCTTTCGATCGAGTAATCGTTTGAAGCGGGGTTGCAAAGATAACCTGCCAATTTTGCGTCGAAAACAACGTTTATGATATCGGGATAAGTTTTCGATATTCCTTTGAGATCGTAGACCCGCTTTTTGTTTTCGCATTTCAGTATTTCGTCCGTTTTATCCTTCGGAACGGCGAAAACACCGTGATTTATTGCGGCAAATAATTCGTCGCCGTCAAAAAACAAGGTTATACTATCGTCGGATTTAGGGAATGAGAAATCGGCAATTGCAAAGGTCTCGTCCGACCCGGTTCTTTCATTTGAACCGGCGGTTGACGGAGTTATCCCCATTTTTTCCATAAGCTTGAAAAATTCAAGTTTTGTCATAAGGCGTGCCAGACCGTCTTTATCGGCGGGGGCGATCTTATAATCCTCAATATTCGTATCTATCGGCGCTTCCTGCGAGATAGTCCCTAAAAATCTGCTCAGATATGCGCTTTCTTTGCCGTCAATGAGTTTGTTTTTAACGCTGTCCTTGATTTCAAGCTCGTCGATGTTTTCATAAATATTATTGACACTGTGAAAACGGGTGATAAGATCGGTCGCGGTTTTTTCACCGATACCGGCAACGCCGGGAATATTATCCGAGGAATCACCCATAAGCGCCTTTAATTCTATCATTTCGCCCGGTGTAAGCCCGTATTTTTCAAAAAGCGCCTCTTTCGTATAATTGACGATCTCCGGGCGACCCATCTTGGTCGTCGTAAGGAGGACCTTGGTGTTATCCGAAATAAGCTGAAGTGAATCCCTGTCACCGGTCGCGATGGTGCAGGAATGTCCGCTCGTCTTGCAGGCGTGTGCGAGGGTGCCGAGAATATCGTCGGCTTCAAAACCTTCGCATTCAATGACCTTATAACCCGCGAGGGTAAGCCACTCTTTCAGAATCGGGAACTGAGGGGCGAGTTCTTCGGGCATAGGTTTTCTGCCCGCTTTATACTGCGCGTATTCCTTGTGTCGGAAGGTCGGCTTTTTAAGGTCGAATGCAACGGCGACCGCATCGGGCGACTCAAGGTCAAGAAGCTTGCCGAGAATATTTATAAACCCGTAGACGGCATTTGTGTAAACGCCGTCTTTTGTGGATAATATCTTAATGCCGTAAAAGGCACGGTTAATGATGCTGTTTCCGTCGATCGCGAGTAACTTCAAACGACCGCCTCCCGGTTGAAAAAGATTATGATTACATAATTATATATATAATAACACTTTTCTTTGCATTTGTCACTAAAAATTTTTAAAAAATTTAAAAAACATCGGCGAGCGTTTTTTGTTGACAAAATGCCGGAATCGGTATATAATTTATTCTGTAATTTTATGCGATCAAGGAAGTAGTTTTATGCAGTGGACTTCACTAAATGACCTTCGTGAGAAGTATCTTTCGTTCTTTGAATCGAAGGGGCATTTGAGACTGAAAAGCTTTTCTCTGGTGCCGGATAACGACAAATCTTTGTTGCTTATAAACTCCGGAATGGCGCCGATGAAAAAGTATTTTACCGGCGAAGTAACGCCGCCACGCAACCGCGTTACGACCTGTCAGAAGTGTATCAGAACGCCCGACCTTGAAAGGGTGGGTCATACCGCGCGTCACGGGACCTATTTTGAGATGCTCGGCAATTTTTCATTCGGTGATTATTTTAAAAAAGAGGCGATCCCGTGGGCGTGGGAATTCCTGACCAAAACGCTCGAGATCCCCGAGGGTAAACTCTGGCCTTCGGTTTATGAAGAGGACGACGAGGCGTATGCGCTCTGGCGCGACGTTATCGGCGTCGATGAAAAGCGCATCGTAAAACTCGGCAAAGAGGATAATTTCTGGGAGCACGGAACGGGTCCCTGCGGTCCTTGCAGTGAGATCTATTTTGACCGCGGCGAAAAATACGGCTGCGGCAGTCCCGACTGCAAACCCGGTTGCGATTGTGACAGATATATGGAGATATGGAACAACGTTTTTTCCCAGTTCAACAATATGGGTGACGGAACGTACACCGAGCTTACCCATAAGAATATCGACACCGGAATGGGACTTGAAAGACTTGCCTGCGTTATGCAGGGGGTCGACAATATGTTTGAGGTTGACACAGTCAGAAACATCCTTAATAAAGTTTGTGATATTTCGGGCAAAAAATACGGCGTAGATAATAGCACCGACATTTCGATCCGTGCGATAACCGATCACGCAAGAGCGTCGACCTTTATGATAAGCGACGGTATAATCCCCTCAAACGAGGGCAGAGGATACGTTCTTCGCCGCCTTATCCGCCGCGCCGCGAGACACGGTAAACTTATCGGGATAAACAGAACGTTTCTTACCGAAATGTGTGACGCCGTTATTGCCGAAAACTGCACCGCGTATCCCGAACTTACAGAGAAAAAGGAACTTATTAAAAAGGTCATCGCCAACGAGGAAGCAAGTTTTAACAAGACCATCGACCAGGGTCTTAAATTGCTGGAAACTCTTATGGAAAAGGGCAATATCCTCTCGGGCGCGGACGCCTTTAAACTCTATGATACCTACGGTTTCCCCCTTGATCTGACAAAGGATATTTTAGCCGAAAACGGCAAATCGATCGACGAGGAAGGCTTCAATGATCTTATGCAGAAGCAAAGGGATCTTGCCCGTTCTTCAAGGAAGGCTTCCGACGCCGAAAGCTGGTCGAGTGACGGAATAAGCTTTGATAACGTCGGGAAAACCGAATTTTCGGGCTACACCGATAATTCCTGCACCTCTGTAATACTTGATATCGTCGTCGCCGGCGAACACGTTTCGACCGCCAAGGAAGGCGATAAGGCGATAATCGTTCTCGATAAAACCGTTTTCTACGGCGAAAGCGGCGGTCAGGTGGGAGACACCGGATCGATCACGAAAAACGGCGCCTGCTTTGCGGTTAACGACACCAAAAAGACCGGCGGCGGAGTGTTTACCCATATAGGCAATGTCGCTTCCGGCGAGTTTTCGGTCGGTGATACGGTCGATCTCGCAATAGACGTCGAAAGACGCGACGCCATAAGACGAAATCATACCGCGGCTCACCTCTTGCAGGCGGCTTTGCGGACCGTCCTCGGTAAACACGTCGAGCAGGCGGGACAGCTCGTAAACGAAAAGGCAGTCCGTTTCGACTTTACCCATTTTTCGGGACTGTCACCAGAGGAGATAAAAAAGGTCGAAAACATCGTCAACACCGCGGTTTTATCGGCTGTCGGTGTCGACAGTAAAGAAATGCCCATTGAAGAGGCAAAAAAACTCGGTGCCATGGCGCTTTTCGGTGAAAAGTACGGCGACGTCGTAAGAGTGGTTACCGCCGGTGATATCTCGGTCGAATTCTGCGGCGGAACACACGTTGATAATTCCGGAAAGATCGGCACCTTCCGGATCATTTCCGAAAGCGGTATCGCCGCGGGGGTCAGAAGGATTGAAGCGGTGACCGGATTCAACACGATCGATCTTATTTAACATTATAACGATCTTGCATCCGAAACCGCTGCCGCCGTTAAATGCGGAAATATTGAAGAATTACCCGAAAAGGTCGCGGCTCTTAATGAAAAACTGAAGGCGACCGAGAAGGAACTTGAAAGGATAAAATCGGCTATTGCAAGCGGAAAAACCGATGAAATAATAAAAGATGCGGTCGCCGTCGGACCGGTCCGTCTTGCAACGGCGAAATTATCGGGTGTCGGCGCCGATGAAATGAGGAAAATGCTTGACGGTGTTAAGGATAAACACCCCGATCTTATCGTTGTTTTGGCATCGGTCAGCGGCGAAAAACTCACACTTTGTGTCGCCTGCGGAAAGGTCGCGGTGGAAAGCGGCGCAAAGGCGGGAAATATCGTAAAGGAAATTGCCGTTATCTGCGGCGGAAACGGTGGCGGAAAGCCCGATTTCGCAATGGCGGGCGGCAAGGATATATCAAAGGTAGACGAAGCCCTTAACACGGCTCTGAAAATAGTTGAAGGAATGGTGAAATAAAATGGATGATTGCTTATTTTGCAAGATAATTAAGGGCGAGATCCCCTCGACAAAGGTCTATGAAAACGATTACGTTTACGCCTTTATGGATATTGCTCCTCAGGCGCCTTTCCACGCCGTTTTTGTCCCGAAAATGCATATCGGATCTCCGGCTGAAATAAACGCCGAAAACAGTATATATGTCGCCAAAATTTTCGAGGCGATATCCGAGGTCGCTAAGTCCGAAAATCTTGAAAAAGGTTTCCGTGTCGTCGCCAACTGCGGTGAAGACGGAGGACAGACTGTCGGTCACCTTCATTTTCATCTGCTTGCGCGCCGCTATCTGCAGTGGCCTCCGGGTTAATGCTTTCGATTTTGCGACGAAATTATTTTAAGTAAGGAAGTATTTTTATGTCAGAATTTTACAGAATGAAGATCGCGGGGCTTGAAAGAGATCTTGAAAAGTTCCCGGTAAGCGATAAACTCGATATCGCTGCTTTCATTATTTTCGGCGACGTCGAACTTACGATAGCCGGTTGTGCGGAGCTTCTCAAAAAAGCACCGGATTTCGACGTCATCCTGACTCCTGAGGCAAAGAGTATACCGATAGCCTATGAGATGTCACGCCAGTCGGGAAAGCCCTATATCGTTGCGAGAAAGGGCAAAAAGGTCTATATGCGTAACCCTCTTGACGTCAAGGTCAATTCCATAACGACCCAGCACGAGCAGCACCTTATTCTCGGTCAGACCGAGGTCGATCTTATAAAGGGCAAAAAGGTCCTTATCGTTGACGACGTTATCAGTACCGGTGAGTCGCTTTCGGCGATCAGAGAACTCGTCAAGGCTGCCGGCGCGATCGAAGCGGCTTCCTGCGCCTTTTTAGCCGAGGGCGACGCCGCAGACAGGAAAGATATTATTTTTCTTGAAAAGCTGCCTCTGTTTTTCAAATAAGACAAATACGTTTGCTATGATATGCCGTCCTTTTTGGTGCGGCATATTTGATTGATTTACGGTGATGAAATGTTGATTTACGAAACCCATCAACACACATCGGGATGCAGCAGATGCGCCGGTGTGTCGCCCGAAGATATGGTCCTTTCCATAAAGGAAAGCGGATTTTCGGGCGTTATTGTTACGAATCATTTTTATCACGGCAACAGCAGTATCGACCGCAGTTTGCCGTGGGCGGAGTTTTGTAAGGCGTATGAGGACGATTATCTTGCCGCAAAACGCGCGGGAGAAAAGATAGGGATCGACGTTATTTACGGTCTCGAAGAACACGTCGGCGGAGGAAAAGAAGTCCTTATTTACGGCGTTGAGCCTGATTACATCGCAAAGTATCCCGAACTCTCGGAAATAAATCTGCCGCTTTTGAGCGAAATAGTCCGATCGGCAGGCGGTCTTCTTATTCAGGCGCACCCGTTCAGGGAAAGGGCATATATCTCCGACCCTGATGCTTTGCTTGA
>JAGAAE010000069.1 GCA_017615405.1 Clostridia bacterium
AAGGATCTTCTATTATCGGCAACTAAATTATTGGATGTTTGACAATCTAATAAAGATACAAAAACCGAGGTAGGTCTTCCCTGCCTCGGTTTAAATTTATACTTTTAGAGTTTATTATTTGAATATACCCTTTTGTTCAATATTATAAAACATTCCGGCGACTTCACAGCGTTGTGCATTTGCGCTCGGTGAGACGATCTTTTTTCCGCCGACGTCTTTACCGGAAATAACACCCTTCGCTATCGCCCATATCGCAGAATCGACAGCATAACCTGAAATCTTGTTAAAGTCTGAAAAATTATTTCTGATCGCCTGAGCGTCTGCATCGGAAACAGATTTATAAAATCCCATAATCTTCGCATAATTGCAAAGGAAGGTCATTATTTGTTCACGGGTAACCTTTCCGCCGACGCCGAAGTTACCGTTTGCATAGCCGTTTGAAACGCCGCGCGCCTTTGCCCACGCAAGAGCATTATAATAATAGGCGCCTTTTGGTACATCTTTGAAATTAGGCTTGTTTGCATAACTGTCAATATCCTCTCCCGAAAGCCTTGAAAGAATAACGACAAAGTCCTGCCTTTGAATGCCGTCGGACGTTCCGAAATATCCGTTACTGTAGCCTTTCATAAGTCCTGCGCTGACGGCATAATCAACAGCGTCGCCATACCACGCATTATAGTTGACGTCCGGAAAATTCACTCTTTGATTTGATTTCACTGTAACTGCCGTCGACGAGACCGAAAAGCGCGAAGTTGTCAGCTGGTTTGTAACACAAGAGGCAAATTCAAGATCTTTAAGACCCAATTGGACCGTCCCTTTATACGTTGAGCTGACTTTGCATTTAAAGGTCGCTATCTTGGTATCACTTGAGCTTTCATAATCCCCGGACGATGCGACGCCGTTTATAAGACGGCTGTTTTCGGTCCAGTAAAGATAATCGAAACCGAGGGTGGATTGAATACCGGGTTCAAAACTGAACGAACCCGACACATACGTCACACTGCTCGGCAGATCAATGGACATCTGGATCGATCCGAGTTGATAGACAGGTCCGAATGATATCGTATAGGTCAGTGTTTCGCCGGGTTTTGCAGTCGTTTTATCAGGTACGACTTTTATCTGGGTTGACTGTGGCGAATCGGCTTCGGCATAAAAAGGCGTGACAAAACAAAAAGCAATACAAAGAAGTAATGCAATTAAACGTTTTTTCATAGTCACACCACCTGTTTTAAAAAGAAGTCAAAGTCAGTCCTTGATTATAATAACACATAGAATTAAAAAAGTAAAGTTGTAACGTCAAAACAGCCGGAAATTATACCTCGCTGCGAACGTCACCGACATAAAACAAGGCGATCGTTCCGGGTCCGCAATGAGAAGCAACAATGTTTCCGATATCACGGATTACAACCTTTCCTTTGAGGTTTTTAAAAACAGCCTCTATATCCTTTTTGAGCGTCAGTGCATCGCCATAGCAATTTGAATGATTGATATAACATAAACCGCTATAGTCCGTGCCGTTTTCGGCGTGGGCAATCATCTCTTCCAACGTCCTCTTGAGCGCTTTCTTTTTGCCTCTGACTTTATCATATGCTATAATTTTGCCGTCATAATTAAGGTGCATTATCGGGCAAATCCCCAAAATCGAGGCAACGGTCGCCGTAGCGCCGGAGACACGACCGGAGCGCCTGAAATATTTCATATCGGTCGAAAAGAACTGATGCTGTACTTTTAGCGAAAGATCCAGGATTTGATTTTTTGTTTCTTCAAGACTCTTACCGTTTTTGAGCATCTCATAAGCCATTACTACGAGAAGACCGTATCCTCCGCAGGAGCATCTTGAATCAATAACTATGATCCTTTCTTCTCCTACCTTCTCGTTGACCTTTTTAGCGGCATTGACAGCATTCGTTACCGAAGGGGTCATACCTGAGCCGAAGGCAATATGAAGGACAGGCTTGTTTTTATGTAAAAGTCCTTCAAAAAACTCGAGATATGAAAATTCGTTTATTTGAGAAGTTGTCGGAAGAATGTTTTGAGAAATTTTTTCGTAGAAGAATTTGAGACTATCGGCATCTCTGCCCATATTGTCTTCGTATTCTTTTCCGTCTAAAGTGTATTTGTAGAACAAAACGGGTATTTCCCGTCTTTCAAAGTAAGAATACTCAATGTCGGTTGTTGATTCACAAGAGATAATAAAATCAGTATTCATAGCGCCTTCCTCTTAAAATGATTTTTTTACGATTATATTATATCAGTCGTTGACCATTCTTTCCACCTACATATATTTCAAACGATTCTACCGTAAATCCGGCGTTGGTAGAGTCATTCAACTCGGCTCTACCGACAGTAGAATTGCTATTTTTGCGTACTGACGTTAAGTTGATAACTATCATTATAGATGAAAGTAATGTTACCTCGATCTTTTGTATTATATACTTTTGACTTTATGTTTCTTAATCTCTTGATTGTCTCTTTATGAGGATGATTATATTGATTTTTCTTTGCACAGGAAATGACGCTGTATTTCGGGGTGCATTGTTTTAAGAATTCTTGTGTAGAGGAAGTCCTCCCACCGTGATGAGCAACTTTCAATACGTCACAGTCAAGATCATAGTTTTCATTTAACAGTTTTGATTCTTCGGCTGATTCCCCGTCTCCTGTAAACAAAAACTTCTTGTCATCAATTTTTGCCATAACATATAAAGATCTGTTGTTTTCCTCCGAAAGATCACCGGTTTGATAAAGAATAGTAAGTTTAAAATCACCTATCGTTATTGTTTGCCCGGTTTTTGCAAAATAGAATTCGCCGTCTTCGGCAATACACTCTTTTTTTGCATAAAGGACGTCGTTTGAAACGTTTGTATCAGGATATTCCGGAGGAAAGATAAGATTGGCAACGTTAAAATTATTAACGATGCTCTGGAGAGAACCCGTATGATCAGCGTGATAATGCGAGATAATTATCAGATCAATATTCTTTATCCCTTTGTCTTTAAGCTCCTTACGGATGTTTTTATAACCGTCAGCCGGTCCGGTATCGATAAGACAATACTTGCCTTTGCTTGCGATAAGGGTACAATCCCCCTGACCAACGTCAATGAATTCGACATAGTTGCCGTTTACATAATCATACTTTAACGGATCCGTATTATCGCCGAAACGGTCCTTTAAATAATATGTAAACGAAAGTATAAGAGATACAATGACACAAACAATGCCGACTATCTTTCGATAGGTGTTTTTATCAAATTTCATTATTCGTCATCAGAAACAGTTGCTTGTTGTTCCATAAACTGGTCCTTGGTAATAAGTACCCTCCTCGGCTTTGAGCCTTCGTATGGACCTACAACTCCCCTTGCCTCCATTTCATCAACAATTCGTGCGGCACGAGCATAACCGAGTTTTAATTTTCGTTGCAATAGAGACGTCGAAGCCTGCCCCATCTCAATAACACAAAGAATGGCGTCGTTAAGCAGCGGATCGTCACCCGGAGCATCTTCGGGCAAACCGGTTTTTTTGCTTTTTTCGATAGCCGCCTGACGCTCGATCTCATACATAATATCGTCGTCATAATCTGACTGCGAAGAGTTTTTTACAAAATCGACCACCTTTTGAACTTCCTTTTCGCTCACATAGCAACCCTGTATACGGGTCGCCTTTGACGCACCCAACGGACTATAAAGCATATCACCTTTTCCGAGGAGTTTTTCGGCGCCGCTGTAATCAAGGATAGTTCGGCTATCGATCTGAGAGGACACGGCAAAAGCGATCCTCGTCGGGATATTTGCCTTAATAACGCCGGTAACAACGTCAACCGACGGTCTTTGAGTAGCGATCAAAAGGTGCATACCCGCCGCCCTCGCCTTTGCGGCAATACGGTTAATAGAATCTTCAACCTCATTTGGCGCGGTCATCATAAGATCCGCGAGCTCATCAATGATTATTACTATGTGAGGAAGTCTTTTCACTTCGGGCTCATCGCGAAGAGTATCAACAAACCTGTTATAACCGTCGATATCCCTGACGCCGCGGTCGGCGAACATAGCATATCGCTTTTCCATCTCCATGACCGCCCATCCAAGCGCACCCGCGGCCTTTTTAGGGTCGGTAACGACAGGTACCAACAGGTGCGGTATGCCGTTATACTCTCTTAATTCAACGACCTTCGGGTCGATCATCAACAGTTTTACTTCGTCAGGGGTCGCTTTGTAGAGGATACTGACTATCATTGAGTTAACGCAGACGGATTTACCGGACCCTGTCGCACCGGCGATAAGACCGTGCGGCATTTTTGCGATATCGCCTACAACGACGTTTCCGCCAATATCACGACCCAAAGCGATGGTCAACTTGCTCTTGGATGCGGTAAACGAAGAAGACTCGATTATCTCTCTTACCCCTACCGTTGCGCTGGCACGGTTCGGAACCTCTATTCCGACCGCGGCTTTGTTCGGAATAGGTGCCTCGATCCTAACCCCGGCAGCCGCAAGATTCAAGGCAATGTCATCGGCAAGCCCGGT
>JAGAAE010000070.1 GCA_017615405.1 Clostridia bacterium
AATGGGCACTCGACTATTTAAGAGGTCGCGGACTCACCCTTTCGACCATAAAGCATTTCGGTCTGGGCGCCGCTCCAGATTCGTGGGACGCGCTTATAAAGCACCTTGAAACAAAGGGCTATTCGGTCGCCGATATGGTAAGGGCGAACGTTGTAGGCAAGAGTCAGCGAGGGACTTATTACGACCGTTTCAGAAAACGGGTAATGTTCCCGATAATAAACCTTCGCGGCAGGGTCATCGGCTTTTCGGGGCGCGCAATGCCCGGAGAGGACAAGCAGGGCGGAAAATACGTCAACACCTCCGATACCCCCGTTTACAAGAAAAGCGAAAATCTTTTCGCTATGAATTTTGCAAAAAACCACTGTGATGAGCGAATAATACTCGTCGAGGGTAATATGGACGTAATATCCCTTCATCAGGCGGGATTTGAAAACACCGTCGCGGCGCTGGGTACGGCATTTACCCCCGAGCAGGCAAACCTTATCTCCCGCTATACGAAGGAGATCGTTCTGACCCTTGATTCCGACGCGGCGGGTCAAAACGCCGTAAGAAAGGCGGGCGAGATCCTTAAAAACACCGGGCTTAAGGTCAGGGTCGTCGTCATTCCCGACGGAAAGGACCCCGACGAATATATCAAAAAGCACGGCAAAGAGCGTTTCGCAGGGCTTTTGGAAGGCGCCGTCAGCGAAATAGAGTATAAGTTATTGGTCGCAATAAAGGACATAGATATAAACAGCGACGACGGAAAGATCAGGTATCTTCACCGCGCCGCCGAGATAATCGCCGAAACGGGGGACAAACTCACTGCCGACTACTATATCGGGCGTTTATCCGATAAATACGGCGTATCGAAAAACGCCCTCCAAACAAGGGTCGACGAACTGATAAGGCGCAACAAGAAGGCTGAGAAAAAGAAGATCATTTCGGATATCATCAGTCCTAAGTATTCGTCGAGTGACCTCAATCCCGATCGAAGAAAGTATCTTACCGCCGCTATCGCCGAAGAGGCTATCATTACGGTTTTGCTTCAAAATCCCGACTTTTATGAATATTTGAGCAAAGAGCTTAAACCCGAGGATTTTATAACCGTTTTTAACAGGCGGATATATGAAACCGTCATCGAGGTCACGGCGAAGGGCAGCGCACCCGATATCTCCTCTTTCGGAGAACTTCTGAGCGGGGAGGAATTCGGATTTCTTGTTTCGCTTTACAATTCCGATAAATACCGCAAAAATTCAAAGACCGTCTTGAAGGACAGTATCAAGGTCCTCAAAGATGAGGCGCTACGGATAAAACTTTCACAAACAAACGACCTTTCGGATGAAGAATGGGCGGAGAATATGAAAAAAATCATTGATAAAAAAAGGGGAAACGACAATGGATAAGGAAATTGAACTGAAAAGCAAAGACCTTGAGGCTTTGGCAAACGACATAATCGACAGCGACGACGTCGACAGTATCGATCTCGTCACCGATGATGACGATTTGGATCAGCTTTTTGAGGACGCCGCCTCGCTTGATTCCGACGAGGAGCCTACCGAAGCGGATCTTCAATTTGAGGACGTCGACGTTGAAAACTTAGAGGACGACGAGGCATTCCAGCAGATGTCGCTCGACGACCCCGTTAAGGTATATCTTCGCGAGATAGGGCGTGTTCCGCTCCTTTCCTCCGAGGAGGAGATAGAACTTGCCGTCAAGATCGAAGAGGGCGACGAATACGCCAAACAGCGCCTAACCGAAGCCAATCTTCGACTTGTTGTCAGTATCGCAAAAAAATACGTCGGCAGAGGTATGTTCTTCCTCGATCTTATCCAGGAGGGAAACGTCGGTCTTATCAAGGCGGTCGACAAATTCGACTACCGCAAGGGCTTTAAGTTCTCGACCTACGCGACGTGGTGGATAAGGCAGGCGATAACAAGGGCTATCGCCGATCAGGCGAGGACCATTCGTATCCCCGTTCATATGGTCGAGACCATAAACCGCCTTAAAAAGGTCCAGAGCCAGCTTCTTCACGAAAACGGCTATGAGCCGAGTGATGAGCTTATCGCCGAGAAGATGAACCTTCCGGTCGACCGCGTAAGAGAGATAATGAGGGTCGCGCAGGAGCCCGTTTCGATGGAAACGCCCATCGGACCCGAAGAGGATTCGAGACTCATGGACTTTATCCGCGACGAGGACGCCTTAGCTCCCGATGAAGCGGCGCTTAAAACCATAACCAACGAGGATATCGACGCCGTTCTTCATACACTCGCACCGCGCGAAGAGGACGTTATCCGTCTTCGTTTCGGTCTGAAAGACGGCAGATGCCATACCCTCGAGGAGGTCGGCTCGGAGTTCAACGTAACGCGAGAGAGAATAAGACAGATCGAGCAAAAGGCGATCAGAAAGTTAAGACACCCGACAAGGGTCAACAAATTCAAGGTAAAATAAGGAGCCTGTTATGAAATACACTTTTACACCAAAGGGCGTTTGTTCTCAGAGGATCGATATCGAGGTCGAGGACGGGATCATTCTCGACGTCGTTTACACAGGCGGTTGCAACGGCAACCTTAAAGGCATCCGCGCCCTTACAAAGGGAATGAAGATAGACGACGTCATTGAAAAACTGAAAGATATCAAGTGCGGATTCAAAAACACCTCCTGTCCCGCCCAGTTAGCCGTCGCGCTGACCGGGATAAAAGAACAAAGCGGCACTTAACACGAATCGAGGCGAACCTGATGTTTGATGATAATGATATCAAGATCTTCGGCGAGAAAAAACTGACCGAAAAGGAAATAGTCGCAAACCTGCCGAAGGAAAAAATCGAAAAGGCAAAACAGATAGGAAAAAGCGTTGCCGAAATATTTATCGGCGACTATCGGAGCCAATTGGCGGATCAGTCGGCGAACACCGAGTTTTTGACCCAGAGGATCCTGCTTCTTTCCTTTACGGCGACCGCGGGATTTGAGGAGTATATCGGGGACGATATACTGATCGGTTTTGCCCAGAAAAGCTTTCTTGACACGGTAAAGCACGAAAGCGGAGACCTGTATAAAGCTTCATCCGATATGGGTGCGTTTTCCTTTTATTATCTCGCTTTCAGGCGCGATAACGAGATCGAGCGCAGGATAGGGCAGACATTTGCGATGCTCTGTTCCCACGACGGTGACCCGATATTCCAGGAACTCGGCGAGGCGCTTTTCTGCTGGTTCTCGGCAAAGGTCAAGGCGATCGTCGAAGAGCATCTTGACATAATCTGAATATCAAAACATACAAAAGCCGTATGTCCGGGCGTCCGGACGTACGGCTTTATTCTATCCTGATGATCGTTTCCTGCGCTATGTCCTCTACTGTCTTTACCGTCTTTGAGGCGATCATTTCGTTATCCTCGGTTTTAATATCAAACGAAACCACCTCGTATTCTCCCTTGATCTCGTCGGCGATTTTTTTGTCTATTCTGCTTTCAAGGATCTTTTTAAGCGCGTCTTCGCTATATTTGACACGCTTTTTTTCATAGATCGTGAATTCGGCTTTGCTCATGCTTATCGGCATCTTTTTCCCGAAAAAGAGAAGATCCTTTGTCGTCGTTTTTATTTTATAAGGCGAGTTTTCCCTGCCTAAATAAAGCGGGATCTTAAACCATAAAAATGTGATCGCTTTTTTTGTCTTTTTCTCAGCGGCGGTAAACGTTTCGCAGGATATTTTCTGTTTTTCGGTGAAGGTTTTTTGCACCTCGGCAAAGACCTGGCCCGACGAATTTACGAAGGTGCGGCTGTCCTTTACCTCAATGACTCCCGAAACGAGGATATCACCTTTTGCGACGTTATCGCCGATGCTTACCTGTGTCTCGCCCGAAACGGCGTCGATCTTGGTTATTGTGCCCGACTCCCCGGCTATGAGATTTGACGGCGG
>JAGAAE010000071.1 GCA_017615405.1 Clostridia bacterium
AATAAATCAAAAGGCAAGGTTGGGCGCGCTTACTTAGGGATTTTTAGTCTAAAAACGCGCTCTTTGGCAAATAACTTCTTCAAAAATCGCCGACATACGTCAGTATGCCGGCGATTTTGTTCATCGTTCTTTACTCAAATTTCATCGTTTTTAGATGCTTTTCAGTTTTGTGCGTAACAAAAACAGAGATGCGGCGAAGCGGAAAAATGCAAACATACTGACGTATTTTAAGGCTTTTCCGCAAGTTCGTCAGCCTGTTTTTGTCGCCCAAAACCTAATACTCCCTAAGTGAGCGCGCCCTTGGGCGCGCCCATTAGTCCTTGCCTTTTTTTATTAAATGTGTTATCATATTAGTTGAATCTGTATAACTTTGAAAAATAAAGGAAGATAATATGAAAAACACTGCTGCGGTTGATATGTCAATTGTTAAAAATTTTATTGTTAACGGCAAACCCGTTGATATTAAGCCTCACGGCAACGGACACATAAATAATACCTATCTCGTCACTACCGATACCGGCAAAAAGTATATTCTTCAAAAGGTCAGTGATGCTTTTGAGATACATAATCTTATGAAGAATATCGATGCCGTAACGTCGTTTATGGCACTTAAAGCCGATAATCCCGAACGTCAGATGCAGCTTATCCATACGATCAACAATGAAAACTTCTATTCGGATGAGAACGGTAATTACAGGATGTTTAATTTTGTTGATAACAGCATTTGTCTTGATGCACCCGAATCAACCGAGGATTTTTATGAGGCTGCAGTATCGTTTGGAAAATTTCAGAAGCTCCTCGAAGATTTCCCGGCTAAGACCTTGACCGAGCCTATCAAGAATTTTCATAATACACCCGATAGATATAGGATTTTTAAGGAAACCTTAGCCGCCGATAAAACGGACAGGGTAAAACTTGTTAAAGAAGAGATCGAATTTGCGCTTGATAGGGAAGAGGAAGCGGGAATTCTTCAGAGTATGCGCGATTCGGGAAAACTTCCCGTCAGAGTTACTCATAACGATACAAAGCTTAATAACGTCTTGTTTGACAGAAATACGAGAAAATCACTTTGTGTTATCGATCTTGATACCGTTATGCCCGGACTTTCGCTTTACGATTTCGGCGATGCGATAAGATTCGGTGCCGCGACCGCAAAAGAAGATGAAAAAGATCTTTCCAAAATGACCGTTGATCTTGATATGTTCCGTGCTTTCACAAGAGGTTACATAAATTCGTGTAATCTTTCAAAAGAGGAGATCAATTGCCTTGTTTTAGGCGCCAAGACCATGACGCTCGAATGCGGCGTTCGTTTTCTGACCGACTATCTTGACGGAGATAATTATTTTAAAACGTCTTACGAAGGACAAAATCTTGATCGTTGCAGGACCCAATTCAAGTTGGTCTCCGAAATGGAGAAGCATAAAGATGAATTGGAAAATATCGTTAGGGAAGAGGCTTTAAGACTGAACCGATGATTATTAAAAATGCGCTGATAGGCGGGAAAATCAAAAATATTGTCATTGAAAACGGTGTTATAGCCGATATTACCGAAAATGACGTTTCGGGCGACTGTGTTGACGCCGAAGGTTGCCGTGTCATACCCGGACTTATTGACGTTCATACCCACGGTATGATGGGTTACGATACTATGGATGCCGATTTCGAACCGCTTTGTGAAGCTTACGCAAAATGCGGAACGACGTCCTTTTTGCCAACAACTATGACGATGGGATACGATGCCCTTATTGGAGTTGTTAATGCAAAAACCGATTTTCCCGGTGCAAACGTTTTGGGATTTCACTTTGAAGGACCCTATATTTCGCCCAAATATAAAGGCGCACAGGATGAGAACAACATCAGGATCCCCGATGTGGCTGAATTCAGACGTTTTAAAAACGTTAAGATGATAACGGTCGCACCCGAAATCGAAAACGGGCTATCCTTTATTAAACAGGTGTCAGCTGAAACGGTCGTTTCGATCGGTCACACCGACTGTGATTATCGCACTGCCATAACAGCAATCGAAAACGGGGCTTCCTGTTTAACACATACATTCAACGCAATGCCCCCGATGCTCCATAGGGCGCCGGGACCCATCGGTGCCGCCGTTGAAAAAAATATTTACGCCCAGATTATATGTGACGGGCTTCACGTTCATAAAGCCGCGTTCCTTGCGGCATATAGGATGTTCGGTGCCGACAGACTTTGTCTTATAAGCGATAGTATTCGTCCGGCAAAACTACCGGACGGTGAATATGAATCTGGCGGTTTGCCGGTTGTAGTTAAGGACAATGAAATTCGCCTTAAAAACGGCGGAAACCTCGCCGGTAGCTGCGCTTGTTTGCTTGATTGTGTAAAAAAAGCAATTGAATTCGGTATTCCCGAAAACGATGCCGTTAAGATGGCGACCGAGACTCCTGCAAATTTGTTGGGAGTTAAAAAAGGTAGTATACAAAGAGGTTATGATGCGGATCTTATTATCCTTGATCCTGATTTTTCCGTCAAAAACATAATAATCGGTGGACAACTATTCGAATAGTTTTTCATTCTTTAAATCAATAGTTGATTATTCCCCCGGGGTCTATTTGACCACGGGGGAATTTTTACGGCGAAATTGCCACTTTCTGACTAATTGATCGTTTCAGGGGTTCCTGACCTGACGTCAGTACGGTTGCTGTTATTTTGCAATAACCTGACCGTCCTTCCGAAAGGCGGCGTAATTTCCGTATTATTTATTATCCATAAAACCGGAATATCCATTGCTTCGGCTCTTTTGGGATACGGTCCTTTTCCGTCGGTAAAAATGATGATGCAAGCAGGCAAGTCTTTCATACTTTTTCGTATATAATCAAATATTACCGAAAAATCCGTGCCGCCTCCGCC
>JAGAAE010000072.1 GCA_017615405.1 Clostridia bacterium
TAAAAAAGCCCTCCTTGTGCAAAGGAGGGTGGAAAAACCGAAGGTTTTGTCGGGTGGATTGTTAAAAACAACCCTTCCGTCACGGCATTCGCCGTGCCACCTTCCCTTACACAGGGCAGGCAACACACAAGGCAATATTGTTTCACCGTCTGTCATCTGTTGTCTGCTATCTGTCATCTGCTCGGGACGTCGAGGACGCCGTCCCCTACGCAGGGAACAATATTGATAGGCGGTAGGGGCGGATAATATCCGCCCGAATTTTGTCTGTGCGGATTTTGGCGGGCAGATGGTATCTGCCCCTACGCGAGGGGCAATATTGATACCTCGTCCAATGTCTATTGTCTAACATCTAACGTCTAATGTGCGTTCGATTCGTGAATCGACCCTACGCGCGGGGGCAATATTGATCCATCGCACAAAAAATGCCCTCGGTGATTTTCACCGAGGGTTGTTATGTTTTTAATTCTTTTTACTGCAACAAAAGCAGGCTGAAAACGAGGGTGAAGAGGGCGACGGTCTCAACGATACCGACGACTATGAAATAGTTTGCAGTTCCCTTACCCGTTTCGCCGAGTGCATCCGAAGCGGCGGCGGCAACCTTACCCTGGAAGAACGCCGAAAGACCGATCGCAAGACCTGCAAAAATACCTACTGCCATGCAAAGGGTAGCATCTTTTCCTGTTCCGTCAGCATACGCCGCTTTGATGAAGTTCATAAGCAAAAAGCCGTAGATCGTCTGGGTGAGAGGGGCGCCCGAGAAGGCGACCATAAGGAAGGAAGCCGGTTTTCCGCTTGCGTAACACTTTTTCCATGCGCCGACCGACGACATCGCCGCATAACCGGCACCGAAAGCCGAGCCGATAGCCGAAAGACCCAAGGCACACGCCATACCAATAAATGCAATACTCATAATTATTATCTCCTTAAAATATATTATTTTTTCAGTTCATCCGATTTTTTGAATGGCTCATAAGCCGTTCCCGACCACTCCATTCCGAGCTGACCCGAGAATTCAAGCAGATTAAGCCTTATTCCGTGTACCGTAACCGACAGGAAGCCCATTACGATATTCATAAGGTGACCGACGATCATTATTATCGCCGCCACGATAATGAGCGGTCCGCCGAAATTGCTCGCCATACTGTTAAAACTCTGCGCTATCGCTACCGACGCCATACCTACGGCAAAGAGCCTTATATAGCTCATAACGTTTCCGAAGGCGCTTATGGTGTTGAGGAAAACGGTGAAGATATCTGAAAGCCCCGATGTAAGCCCCTTTACAAAGGTTTTATCGGGCGACATTCCGCCAAACAGTGCCACAAGCAGGAAACCGACGCCTACGCATATCGCTACGACCGTAATGTTTACCGACTGTCCTATTACAAGGTAGAGCACCATAAAATAGAGCGCCGATATCGAGATAAGCCAGCCTATATCGGCAACGAAACTCAGGTTTTTAAGCGAGAGTTTCCGCTTGATATTCATAATGCAGGCGAGCGCCAACTGGATAACGCCGATGCTGAAACAGAACTTCATAACGGTGTTCTGGACGGATGTCGTTTCGACCCCGAAATATTCGGGATAGTTTGCAAAGTTCGGGATAACGAGGGCTTTAAGGAAGGGTACCTTCATTGCGCTTTCAAGCCCGAACCAAGTACCGGTTATTGCACCCCAGACGACCGTTGCGACCGAAAGGACCATCAAAAGCAGGGTCGCATTGGTAAACTTTTTCATCTTGATTACCACAGCTGCCGTACCGACGAGGAAGAGTGCCCCGTACCCGGCGTCGCCGATTATCATGGCAAAAAAGAGGGTGAAAAAGGCTAAAAACCAAAATGAAATATCATACTCGCGATATCCGGGGACGGTCCCCAATATATCAAATATCGGTTTCATAAGACCGGTCAGTTTATTATACTTGACCTTGGTCGGGACGGCTCCGTCGTCGGTTTCAACCGTTTCCAACGTATATGCCCATTTGTTATCCTTCGCACATTCGACGAATTTTTCGGTATCCCCTATCGGGATATAGCCTTTAAGCCAGACAAGTCCCCCGTCGCTCTTTGCCGTATTGCTGACCGCAGAATACTCAAGATCATTCTGCGTCATAACAAGGCGGCGTTTATAGTTCTCGATCTGGCACGCCGATTTGTGAAGGGTGTTTTCGAGATATGAGATCTCCTTTTCGCAGATCGCGATCTCCTCTTCAAGTTCGCTTATCCCCTTCTCGGGCAGAACGAATTCCGATTGAGAATACTCGTTCCCGAGGCTGCCTAAAACGGCGATGGTGTCGAGTTTTTCGACCGAAGCAAGCTTTATATAACGGATATCGTTCTCTTCGGACAGTGCTTTGAGCGTCTTCTTATCGATCCGGTAGAAGTGAAGATCAATTCCGTTTCTTTGGAGGCCCATAACCTCGGCAGGAGAAAAATCGCCCCAGCTTTTGATCCGTTCGATCTGGAGAAGTTTTGTCGAACGGGATTCTTCAAGGATCGCCTTTCGCTTTATCGCCTTTTCGGTTTCGGCAAAAAGCGCCTCAAAATCGTCGTCGCCGAGTTCGGTGTCGCACTGCTCATCCTTAGAGGCATAATCGCCCAAAAGGGACGAGAGTTTTTGAAGAGATGAAAATCTTAAAGCGATGCTTTCGTCGGGGCTGCTTTTTTCGCTGATATGCAAAAGCCCGAGATCCCGAAGAGCGGAGAGCATTTCGTCTTTTTTGGAGTCAACGCCGACGACGTAGACAAGGTTCATTTTTTCGATCATACGCTTGCCTCCTGTCGCTTCTTCTTGGCAATTTTACCTCTGACAACGGCGCTCGTCTGCTGATCGCCGACGTAGATCCCGATCCTTCGGATATTCTCCTTCGCCTCGGGTATCTTTACCTTTTCAAAAAGGTTGACGCGCTGAGAGGTCTGCCGCAGTTCTTTACCTAAGAGGTCGTTTTGGACCTCAAGAGTTCTTATAAGCATATTAAGTTTTGCAATATCACGAAGCCTGAATATTGCTTCGTCCACCCACAAAGGATAATCGGCAAGATCATAGGTTATCTCCTTAAAGGAAAGGTCTCTGTAAACCGGCACCGTAACGCCGGCGATATTTTCCTGCGTACATACGACGTTGTCAGGCTTTACAAGGGTCTCAAGTTTTTTATCGTCTGCAAAAATCTTGTTTTCAGCAAAAACCGCGACCCAGTTGTCAAGCCCGCTGACCTTACCTTCAAGTTCCTTCTGCCTTTCCTCAAGCTCGGCGGTTATCTTCATCATAACCGTTTGAAGCTGCTGCTTTTTGAGTTCAAGGGTAGGAAGATAACGCTCGAATCGTTTGAGTTTATCCTTTTGGTTTTTCAGTTCGTTTTTCGTCAGTTTAACAGATGCCATATCCTACACCTGTTTTTTCGGCCATCTCTCTTGAATGAGGTTGGTTTTAAGCCCGGTTTCATTCGGCTCGAAACAGTCAGCCAATATCTTCCGGCCCAGATCAAGAGCCTCTTCAAGACTTATGTTGACCGAAAGATCCATAAGCTTGCTCTCGAAGAGTTCGCCGTATTTAAGAAGTTTTTCGTCCCATTCGCTCATAAGGAAGCCCATTGATTTCTTTTCAAGACTTTCGTTATACGAGCTATACAGTTTTATCATAGCATCCATAAGGGCACGGTGGTCGTCGCGGGTGTCCTTATTGACGTTTTGTTTAAGTCTGGAAAGCGATCCGAAAGGCTCGATCCTTCCGTTTTTCAGGTAATACTGACCCTCGGTTATATATCCCGTGTTGTCGGGAACGGGGTGGGTAACGTCGTCGCCGGGCATAGTAGTAACGCTTAAAATGGTTATAGATCCCGATCCTTCAAAGGCGACCGCCTTTTCATAACGCGAGGCAAGGCAGCTGTAAAGATCGCCCGGATAACCGCGGTTTGAGGGGACCTGCTCCATCGTTATAGCCGTTTCCTTCTGTGCGTCGGCATA
>JAGAAE010000073.1 GCA_017615405.1 Clostridia bacterium
ACGTCTACCGTTCGGTTATTATACCGGTGACGTCCTTTGTGCTGCAAACGTTGTAGATATACTTCTTGTTTTTCTTGCTGCTGTCGCAAAGATAAAATGATTTTTCGCAGTTTTTTAACATCGCTTTTTTTATCTCAGCTTCCTCGACCGAAGAGTCGGTGATAGATCCGTCCTCCATATAGCCCCTGCTTGAAAAAAACAGAAGATCCGCGTTTATGTTAGATATGAATCTTTCGGTTTCGCTTCCGACGAATGCGACCGAATGCATGAGCAGCAATCCGCCGGTACAATAATTCTTAATGCCGTTTTCACCGAGTTTCATCGAGGTTTTCGGGCTGTTGGTGATAACAACGATATCGCTGAATTTTTTAAGAAAGGGGATAATGTGTGCCGCGGTCGAGGAGGCGTCAAGGAAGATCACGTTGCCGTTTTGAATATATTCCGACGCCTTGTTTGCGATTATTTGCTTTGCGATCGCATTCTGATCCTCACGAAACATAAGTGGTATTTCGCTTTCCGCCGCCAGCCTTAAAACTACGCCGCCGTGCGTTCTTAAAACCTTGCCCTGCTTTTCAAGTTCGGACAGATCCCGTCTTACGGTCGGCGCGCTTACGTAAAGCATATCGGCAAGCTTGTTAACGCTTATGCTCTTTCGCTCTACCAAAATGTTGATTATCTCGTTTTGACGTTCAATATTGAACATATAATCCCCTTTCGTTTATTTTCGTTTAGTTTTCTATTTGAGCGTAATTTGTGATCGTTTATCAATATTTGCGACAATCGTTGATTTTTGTTTTCGTTTTGCCTATAATAACACAAAAATCAGAGTTTGTAAAGGACGGTATGTTATGAAGGCTGCAAATTTACACTCCGTAAATGATCTTCGATATGAGGAAATCGAAAAACCGGAGTGTGCGGATGACGAAGTTCTTGTGGAAATCAAAAGCTGCGGTATCTGCGGAAGCGATATTCCGAGGGTGTTTACAAAAGGCACCTATCATTTCCCAACGGTCATCGGTCACGAGTTTTCGGGCGTGGTTGTTGAAGATAAAACCGGTAAATATGACGGCGCGCGTGTTGCCGTTTTCCCGCTTTTGCCCTGCTTTGAGTGTGAATCCTGCAAAAACGAAAACTATGCCGCCTGTGTAGATTATGATTACTACGGCTCCCGCAGAAACGGCGGTATGGCAGAATATATTGCCGTTAAGCGTTGGAATCTTGTTCTTCTTCCCGATAATATCAGTTTTGACGAGGGTGCTATGTGCGAGCCGATATCGGTCGGTCGTCACGCCGTTAAAAAACTCGGCATAAAAAGCGGCGATAATCTTCTTATTTCCGGTGCAGGTCCGATCGGTATTATTGCGGGTCAATGGGCTAAATCGGAGGGCGCAAAGGACGTATATTATTTTGATATAGACAATCGAAAGATTGATTTCGCTAAAACGCTCGGCTTCAAAGAATACAATGAAGAAATAAAAATAGACTGTGTTATTGAGGGAACGGGGCACAGCGCCGCTCTCGAGAAATGTCTTAAAGCGGTCAAGCCCTTCGGCAGGGTGGTGCTTATGGGTAATCCCGCCGGTGAAGTGACCTTATCGCAAAACACATATTGGTATATCCTCCGTAAGGAATTGACTGTTTCGGGCACATGGAATTCGTCCTACGCGGAGCATAATAACGATTGGAAAGAGAGCATTAAGGCGATTTCAGAAGGCGTTTTGAACGTGAAACCGCTTATCACCCACAGGTTCCCGTTAAGCGAATGTAACAAGGCGTTTGATATGATGAAAGAGCGCAAGGAATTTTATAACAAGGTAATGCTCACTATGAACAGAGATAAAGAGAGGTAACCGATAATGGAAAAGAAAATATCACCCTCAATAATGTGCGCCGACTTTTTTGATCTCGAAAAAACCGTCAGAGAATTTGAGCGCCTGAAGATCGAATATCTGCATATTGATATTATGGACGGGCATTTCGTAAGCAATTACACCCTCGGCACTGATTTTGTGAGGACGCTGAAATCAAAAACCGATATCCCGCTCGATATTCACCTTATGGTGGAAAAGCCCGAGAACGTTCTTGATTGGTTTACCTTCGGAAAGGGTGACTACGTGTCGGTTCACGTTGAATCGACCTGCCATCTGCAAAAGGTTTTAGCCGCCATTCGCGAAAGGGGCGCAAAGCCGATGGTCGCAATTAACCCCGCAACGCCGATTTTTATGATAGAAAACGTTCTTGACGATATCGACGCCGTTCTCGTTATGACCGTAAATCCCGGCTTTGCCGGTCAAAAGCTTGTAAGATCCACCCTTAAAAAAACAGAAGATCTTAGAAAATACCTTGATGAAAAAGGATATGAAAACGTTGAGATCGAGGTTGACGGAAACGTTAGTTTTGAAAACGCCGTGCTTATGAGCAAGGCCGGAGCGAATATTTTTGTTGCCGGAACGTCGAGCGTCTTTTCAAAGGACGGCATCTTATCCGACAATATCGGCAAATTAAGAGAGTTAATATAATATACCGGAGCCGATGGCAAATAAATTTTCGCCATCGGCTCTGCTGTTATTTAACTATCGATTTCTTATACTGTGACGGAGTTATATGCCGTATTTGCTTAAAGCAGCGTGAAAAATACTGCGGACTGTCAAAGCAGAGCATATCCGATATTTGAGCCATTGAGTGCTCGCCGTTTCGTATGAGTCGGCGGGCTTCATTTATTTTGAGCGAATTGTAGTATTTTATAATACCGCCGGCATAATATTTCGTAAAAATCTTTTTGGTATAACTCTCGCTTCTATGCAGCATATTTGCAATTTCCTTAACGGTTAAAGTTCCATATATTCTCTCGTTCATAAGGTCAAGTATCTGCTTTACCTCAACTGAAACGTTAACGCCGTTTATAAGATAATTCTTTCGTTCTGTACGTGTAGCAACGATTTTGTTACGGCTTAACATAATAAGGAATATTTCAAGCAGGTTTTTAGTCATCTGACTGCATCCGAAAGGGGAATTGTCGCGCCTATGGAGCTTTTGTATTAGAGGATTGTTTTCATCTTCCATACGGAAGCAGGCAAGTCCTTCGTCAAAAAGCAGGGAGAGCAGGTTTTTCTCGTCTGCCGTCAGTTTGAATATTTTACCTGAAAACTTCTCCATAGCGGGACTGTGACAGTCAAAGGTTATAATGCTTACATTTGGCGAATGCTCCCCGTCGCCGGCAAGGTTATGAAACTCGTTCGGTTTATGGAAAACAAGCTCGCCGCTTTTGAGGGTAAACATATTATTCTCGGACGTGCAGATCATTTCGCCCTGGTCGATATACACAAGTTCCCAGAAGTCGTGGCGCTCGCCTTCGTAGTGAAATTGCTTTGATAATTCCATGTAAAAAAGCGTGATGATATTTTCAACTTGAATGACGTGTTCAAAAGGAATTCTTGAAAAATTGTTTTCCATATTTTGCCTCCGTGACCGATTGTGTAATTATTATACCTTTTTATGTATTGTTATGCAAGTCTTTTTTTGTTATAGTTAAAATGTATAAAATGGCGGCGTAATATACGAGCATTTTCAGTCACATTGTTAATATGAGGTTTTTCCGATCACTGTTACCTTATATATATCGCGGCATCGGACGGAAAATGAGTATATTCCCTGCCATTGCTCACAGCAAAAAAATATTTTTACGGAGGTACTATTATGAAAAGAAAAATCGTTTCATTGGCACTTAGCTTAGCCCTTTTGTTTTCGATGGTATACGTCGGAATTGTCGGGTTTGCTACCACTGTCAGCGCGACAACGATCCTCGAGACGGGGCTTTCGGAGATTTCGTTGGACGGATATAGGAGAATTACCGTCAAGGACATCAACGTTGCTTCAAGCGGTTACCGCATTATGAATCAGGATAATGACAGCGACGATGATTTATGGACGGTAAAGGGTCCTACAACCCTCAGCTATGCCGGAAGTTTCGGCGGTAAGACCTATTTGGACGTTGATATGAACTTTGGCGGTGCAACGGGCAACGGTGCATACGCACTCAG
>JAGAAE010000074.1 GCA_017615405.1 Clostridia bacterium
GTTTTATTTCAAAAAACCGTCGCTTAAAACCGAGATCGTCGGCATATCGGTCGGCATGGCGCTTTTATGCGTCTGTTTTTTAAGCGGGATCCTCACCTTTTCACCGACCGTCGCCGCCGAAATGAAGGACGCCTATTCAAAGAGCATCAGCGTAATATCGGTCGGAGAACTCTTTACGAGAATGGAGGGCGTCGCCTATTTCATTTTCTTCTTTTCGGCGCTCATAAAAACGGTTGTCGCCGCCTTTTCGGTCAAGGCGATACTATTTACGATGGGGATAAAAAAATCAAGAGAAATAACGGCACTTCTTCTATTCGGGACGCTTATTGTTTCCTGTATGCTTTAACATTTTTTCCGCCTTTGCGGCATACCCTTAATTATGGCATAACGCTTTAATTTCGGGAGGAGAATTATGAAACTTAAAAGATTTTTGCCGGTCGCTCTATGTTTTTTTATCGCTTTTTCGGTCACCGTAAGCGCGAAAACCGTGACAAAGGACGAAGAAATAAACGATCTGAATGAGCCGATAGAGTGCGTGACGGTTGACGCGGCGCCGGGAACGAGCCTTGATATAAAGGCAAAAAGCGCCGTCCTGATGGAGCAGTATACCGGGGACGTCCTCTATGAACAAAACCCCGACGAAAAACTGAAACCTGCCTCGATCACCAAAATAATGTCGCTTATTCTCATAATGGAGGCGATAGAGCGGCGGGACTTTACGCCCGAGGAGGTCGTGACGGCGAGCGAACACGCGGCGAGCATGGGCGGATCGCAGATATGGCTGGAGCCGGGCGAGGGTATGACGGTCGACGATCTTTTAAAGGCGGTGGTTGTCGGCTCGGCAAACGACGCTACGGTCGCCCTCGCAGAGAAGATCGCGGGAAGCGAAGAGGTTTTCGTGGGGAAGATGAACGAAAAGGCAAAAAGTCTCGGTATGAACAATACGACCTTTAAAAACTGCACCGGTCTTGACGCGGAGGGTCATATCACTACTGCCTACGACGTTGCCTTGATGTCAAGAGAACTGCTTAAATATCCGCTCATTAAAAAATACTCGACCATCTGGATGGATTCGATCAGAAACGGCGAAAGCGAACTCGTCAACACAAACAAACTCGTAAGGTTTTACGAAGGGACGACCGGGCTGAAAACAGGGACCACCTCGGGCGCGGGATACTGCCTTTCGGCTTCGGCAAAACGGGGAAACACCGAACTTATCGCCGTCGTTATGGGCGGAGACACCTCGGGCGACAGATTCGAGGGCGCAAAGAAGATGCTTGATTTCGGGTTTGCCAACTATTCGCTTTTTGAGATATCGCCCGAACGCAAGGGCGACGAATTGACCGTAACCGTCAGGGGCGGGACCGAAAAAACGGTCAAAGGAAAAATAAGCGGCACCGTAAGAAAGGTCGGAAAAAACGCCGAAAAAGGACAGATAACCGACAAGATCGTTTTAAAAAGCGATATCGCCGCTCCCGTTAAGGAGGGCGACGTAATAGGCGTTGCGGAGGTCTACATAGGAAAAGAAAAGGTCGGCGAAATACCGATCAGAGCGGAAAACGACGTCAAAAAGACCGGAATTTTCGTAACTTTCAGGTGGATATTGAGCGGTCTTTTCAAATTATAATTAAACTTTTTGTAAACAAATCTTTTTCCTCTTGAAAGTAGCCTTCAAATATAGTAAAATATATAAAAGAAATGGAAATACTTGGGGGCAAAAACCAATGGGACTTAAGTTTAACGGCAAATTTGCCGATAAATTTATCAGAGACAACGATCTTCCGGGTCTTAAACCGCAGGTTGAAGCGGCGCACAAGATGATCGAGGCGAAGACCGGGCTCGGCAACGACTTTTTAGGCTGGGTCGATCTTCCCGTAAATTATGACAAGGCGGAATTCGAGCGCATCAAAGCCGCCGCCGATAAGATCAAAGCCGACACCGATATTCTTATCGTTATAGGCATCGGAGGATCCTATTTAGGAGCGCGCGCGGCGATAGAATTCCTTAAAGGTCAGTATTATAATCAGTTGAGAAACAACTGTCCCGAAATATATTTTGCGGGCAACAGCATAAGCGGATCAAATCTTGCCGACCTTCTTAAAATGTGTGAGGGCAAGCGCGTTTCGGTGAATATCATTTCAAAATCAGGGACGACGACCGAGCCGGCAGTCGCTTTCAGGGTTTTCAGAAAGCTTTTAGAGGAGCGTTATGGCGAGGCGGAAGCCGCAAAGAGAATATATTGCACGACCGACAAGGCGCGCGGCACGTTGAAGCAACTTGCCGATGAAAAGGGATATGAATGTTTCGTTATCCCCGATGACGTCGGCGGAAGATTTTCGGTCCTCACCGCAGTCGGGCTTTTACCGATAGCCGCAGTGGGCGCCGATATCGACAAACTTATGGCAGGCGCCGCCGCCGCAATGAAGGATTACAGCGAGCCGGATATGGATAAAAACCCTTGCTATACGTACGCCGCCCTTCGCAACGCGTTTTACAGAAAGGGAAAATCGGTCGAGCTTCTCGTGGCTTACGAGCCGAGATTTACCCTTATGAGCGAATGGTATAAGCAACTTTTCGGCGAGAGCGAAGGAAAGGACAATAAGGGTCTTTTCCCCGCAAGCGTTACCTTCTCGACCGACCTTCACTCGATGGGTCAATATATCCAGGACGGAAGCCGTCTTATGTTTGAAACGGTCGTAAGCATAAAGGACAACGGCTCGGACGTCTTGATCGAAGAAGAGCAAACAAACGGCGACGGGCTTAATTTCTTGGCAGGAAAGCCGATGTCTTTTGTCAACGAAAAGGCGTTTGAGGGAACGATCCTCGCCCACACCGACGGCGGTGTTCCCAATCTCGTTATCGAGGTCGAAAAGGCGGACGAAGAAAACCTCGGAAGACTTATATATTTCTTTGAAAAGGCGTGCGCCGTTTCGGGATATATGTTAGGCGTAAATCCGTTTGACCAACCCGGTGTTGAGAGTTACAAGAAGAATATGTTTGCCCTTCTCGGCAAGCCCGGGTATGAAAGCGAAAAGGCGACACTCGAAGCGCGCCTTCAAAAAAACTGAAAAATAACCGCCAAAAGCGGTAAATAAATATAAAGGAGTCATATCATGATTAAACTTATTATCGGCAAAAAAGGATCGGGAAAGACAAAGAAATTAGTGGATTTGGTAAACGCTGCGACCGAATCAAGCCTCGGAAACGTTGTTTGTATCGAAAAGGGCGACGTTCTTACCTTCTCCGTTACACATAAGGCACGTCTTGTAGATATCTGCGATTTTAACATCAGCGGCTACGGCGAATACTTCGGATTTCTCGCGGGTATCAAGGCGGGAAACAACGACATAACCCACATTTTCGGCGATGCAACGCTTCGTATCGGCGGCAGGGATTATGATGAACTTGCCGCATTCTTAGAGAGAATAGCCAAAATTGACGACGTTGACTTTATCTTTACGGTCTCCTGCGACGAAAGTGATCTTCCGGCAAAGATTTTCGAGATTGCGGAAAAGATCTGATAAAAACCCGAACGGTGTAGATCTTCTACACCGTTTTTTGTTTGACATTTTCTCAAGCGGGATTTATAATTAAGTGTCAAGAAAAAAGGAAGCGGATAGTAAATGTCAGTCGAAAAACAGGAAAATTTAAGAAACGTTGCCATTATCGCCCACGTTGACCACGGCAAGACGACCCTCGTTGACCAACTTTTGAAACAGAGCGGAACTTTTCGTGAAAATGAGGCGGTAAATGAAAGAGTCATGGACTCAAACGACCTCGAAAGGGAGCGCGGCATCACCATCCTTTCAAAGAACACGAGCGTCAGATACGGCGACGTAAAAATAAATATTATCGACACCCCGGGTCACGCCGATTTCGGCGGCGAGGTCGAGCGTATCCTTCAGATGGTCGACGGCGTTTTGCTTCTTGTCGACGCCTTTGAGGGTTGTATGCCGCAGACCCGTTTTGTCCTTAAAAAGGCGCTTGCGCTGGGCAAAAAAGCGGTCGTCGTCATCAATAAGATCGACCGCCCGATGGCAAGATCCCACGAGGTCGTAGACGAGGTTTTAGACCTCTTTATAGAGCTCGGAGCCGATGACGATCAGATAGAATTCCCGGTTGTTTTCGCCTCGGCGAGGGACGGATACGCTTCATATTCACCCGACGTTAAGGGTACCGATATGAAGCCGCTTTTTGAGGAGATAATAAAGGAGATAGAGCCGCCCGAGGGCGATAGTTCTGCTCCGCTTCAGCTTCTGTTTTCAAATATCGAATATGATGATTACGTCGGAAGAATAGGCGTCGGAAGGGTCGTAAGAGGCACAGTCAAGAAGGGTCAGACGGTTGCGCTTTGCCACAAGGACGGCACTTCGACCAATGTAAAGATCGCCAACGTTTATATGTATGAAGGCTTAAAGCGGACCGAGGTCGAGAGCGCAAAGGTCGGCGATATCGTCCAGGTTTCGGGCATCCAGGATCTTGAGATCGGCGAGACCGCCTGCGATATAAATACGATCGAGCCGCTCCCCTTCGTAAAAATAGACGAGCCTACCCTTTCGATGAATTTTATGGTAAACAATTCCCCCTTTGCGGGGCGCGACGGCAAGTTCGTTACCTCGAGAAATTTGCGCGATCGCCTCTTTAAGGAGGTTATGACCAACGTAAGTTTGCGCGTTGAGGAGACCGACAGTGCCGATACCTTCAAGGTCTCGGGTCGAGGAGAACTTCACCTTTCGATACTTATCGAAACGATGCGCCGTCAGGGATATGAATTTCAGGTCTCCCCGCCTGCCGTTATTTATAAAAAGGATGAGGACGGCAAACTACTCGAGCCGATGGAACTTCTTATGATAGAGGTGCCGGAGGAATACGTCGGCGTAGTTATGGAGCGTTTAGGCTCCCGCCATGCCGAGCTTAAAAATATGGGAACGAGAGAGGGCGGAACGTCGCATCTTGAATTCGTCATTCCGGCGAGAGGGCTCTTAGGTTACCGTTCGCAGTTTATGACCGACACCAACGGAAACGGCATAATGAACCATATCTTTAACGGCTACGAGCCGTACAAGGGCGATATAGAGCAGCGAAACACAGGCTCTATAATCGTTCACGAAACGGGAGAATCCACCGGCTACGGGCTTTTCAACACCCAAAGCCGCGGCAGGCTCTTTATAGGACCGGGAACCCCCGTTTACGAGGGTATGATAGTCGGCGAAAACCCGAAAAACGAGGATATCGTCTGCAATGTCTGCAAGAAAAAACAGCTCACCAACACCCGTGCCGCCGGCTCGGACGACGCACTCAGGCTTATTCCGCATACCGTTTTATCGCTTGAACAGTCGCTTGAATTTATCAAGGATGACGAGCTTGTTGAGATAACGCCTAACAGCATCCGTCTTCGCAAAAGAATATTAGGGAAGGAAGCCCGAATGAAATTTGAGGCAAGGAACAAATAATGTCGTATACGATACTTGATCTTGAATGGGACAGCGTTTATTATCCGGCAAAAGACCGCTATATCAACCAGATTTTGCAGATCGGCGCCGTAAAACTTAATAATAATTTTAAGGTTATCGACACCTTTGAACGCACCGTAAGATCAAGTATCTCCGACAAGGTTTCGGGGCGTTTTACAAGGCTCACCGGTATAACTACCAAGGATATGCTTGCGGGCGTTCCCCTTTCGACGGCGGTTTTGGAGTATAACGCGTGGATCGACGAGGACACCGTCACAATGACATGGAGCAACTCCGATCTCTACACCGTTATGGATAACGAAAGAACGCTCATCAAAGGCATAAAATTCAATATAGATTATTACGTCGACCTGCAATCCTATATTCAGAACGAAATGATACTCTTGGGGCACGAGGTAAAATCCCAGATATCGCTTGCCGATGCGGCGGAAAAACTCGGCGTCAAGATCGAGGGGCTTGAACTTCACACAGCTAAGGACGACAGCCTTGTTTGTGCCGCGCTGTTAAAGAAGTATTTTAACAAAAAGCGGTTTTTCGCAATGGTGCAGGACACTTCTCAGAACAATTTCTTCAAGCGTCTTGCCTTTAAGCCGGTCTTTATCGACGATATTAACAGTAAATACGTCAACAAGGAAGAACTTAATTTCCATTGCAACAAATGCGGCGCTCCCGCCGAGCAAAAAGAGGCTTGGAAATACCGCAACCGCTGGTTTTTCTCGGTCTTTTACTGCAAAAACTGTGACCGTATGTTTTCGGCGCGGATATGCTTTAAAAAGGGCTACGACAGTATAACCGTCAAGAAAAAAGTTTTTGAATATAAAAAGGCGCAAAGCAGCGTCAAAAAGGACGGAGAAGAAAAGTGATCTGCAGCCTTTGTCCGAGAAAATGCAACGCAAAAAGAACCGACGAAGAAGGCTTCGTCGGTTTTTGCAATGCGCCCGAAAGCCCGAAGATAGCACGGTACGGGCTTCATATGTGGGAGGAGCCTCCGATAAGCGGAAAAAACAGCTCGGGCACCGTCTTTTTTTCGGGGTGTTCTCTTTCCTGCGTTTACTGTCAGAATTTTGAGGTAAGCCGTTCGGTAAAGGGCGAGGCAGTGACCCCCAAAAGGCTTGCGGAAATCTTTTATGAACTTGAAGAAAATGGCGCTCATAATATAAATCTCGTTACCGCAGACCATTATGTTTTAGCCGTCAAAAAGGCGCTTTCGATATACAAGCCGAAAATTCCGATAGTTCTCAATTCGAGCGGATATATAACAAAAAACCAACTTGATATTTTAGGGGACGATATCGATATTTTCCTTGTCGATTTCAAGTATATTTCGTATGACAGGGCAAAAAAATATTCGGGCGCCGAAGACTACCCGGATATTGCGCGAAATGCGATAAGATATATGCTCGAAAAACAGCCCGAATGCGTTTTCGATAAAAGCGGGATTATGCAAAAAGGCGTTATAATAAGGCACCTTCTGATGCCGCTCGGCACCAACGAGGCGATAAAGGTCTTCGATACCGTTTTGTCCGACTTTAAGGGGGCGTATTTCAGTCTTATGGCGCAGTATATCCCGATGGGAGACCTTGAAAAATTTCCCGAAATCAACCGAAAGATCACCAAGAGAGAATACGAAAAGGTCGTGTCGCACATCGTCGAAAGCGGCTTTGAAAACTGCTTTGTTCAGGACCTTTCAAGCGCGGATAAGAAATATATACCGGATTTTAGATGATAGACAGTAGATGATAGACAATAGACAAAGGTGTCGGCGCGTACGCCGACGGATCAAAAATAGGCACGATGTGGCAATAATGCCACATCGTCTAATATCTATTGTCTAACATCTAACATCTAATATGCGTTCGATTCGTGAATCAACCCTGCAACGGGTCATTATTGCCTTGCGCGGTAGGGGCGGATATCATTCGCCCGTTTTGTTGTGCATATATCGACGGGCGATTGATAATCGCCCCTACGCCTGAAATCAATATTGATACATCGTTTTGTTATTATTCGGTGGCGAAAATGTCGTTTTCGAAAATGTTATAGAACATTGCCGCAACCTCACATCTTTTGGCGGTTGCCTTCGGGGCGATCAGTTTTTTCCCGCCGCCGGCGTCCTTGCCCGAGATAACTCCGCGTGAAAGCGCCCAAAGGGTCGCATCCTTTGCGAAACCGGAAACATCCTTAAAATCGGGATACTGCTCCATAATTGCGGCTTTTTGTTCGTTGGAGACCGAAACGTCATACCCTCCGAGCTTTGTGAAGTTATGAAGGAAGGTCATTATCTGTTCTCTTGTGACCTTATCGCCTACGCCGAATTTCCCGTTCTCATAACCGCTTGAAACGCCGGTTGCCTTTGCCCAGGCGAGGGCGTTTGAA
>JAGAAE010000075.1 GCA_017615405.1 Clostridia bacterium
GACAGGCGCGCCAAAGTTCGGCTTCTGTTTCGACTGCTCCGCCTCGAAATACTCCTCGTAATTCTTGCGGATGTCAGCCATCTGGTCAGCGACGGGTTTCGCTCCGTCCTTGCGGTCGATCATGCCATAGACCGTCTCGAAGAACTTGCCCTTCACGCCCTTGTACTCCTCGGAGCCGTCCCGCTCCCACGAACCCGTCGTGTTGTGGAAATACCAGAGATTCCCCGACGCAACGTAGTTCTCGTCGAGAATATTCACCGTGCTCGGCGGGATTATAGCGCCAGACCTTGGCGTTGATCTGTCCCGACTTATCGCCTAATGTCATATCAAGATAGGTGTCGCCCTTTGACGAGGTTTTAACGTCGACCGCCTTTACAAGGGCAAACCCTTCAACTCTTCCGTTTCCAATATCGGTAAAATTCATAGCACTATTCCTTTACGATAATGTTTTCTCTTGCGGGTCCGTTGCTGACGTAGCAGATCTTGAAACCGATCTCTTTTTCGATAAATTCGATATACTTTCTGCAATTTTCGGGAAGATCTTTATACTCGGTTATCCCCGAAATATCGCATTTCCAGCCGGGGAGAGTTTTGAGGATCGGTTTTGCTTTTTCAAGCTTTCCCGTTACGGGGAAATCGGTGATAACTTCGCCGTCGACCTCATATCCGACGCAGACCTTAATTTCGTCTAAATATCCGAGGGCGTCTACAACGGTCAGAACGGCGTGGGTCGTACCCTGGACTTCGCAGCCGTATTTTGTTGCAACGCAGTCAAACCATCCCATTCTGCGCGGTCTGCCGGTCGTTGCACCGTATTCGCCGCCGTCGCCGCCGTGGTCGCGCATCTGCTTTGCCTCTTCGCCGAATATTTCGCTTACAAAGGCACCGGCGCCTACTGCGGAAGAATACGCCTTGATAACGGTGTATATTTCCTTTATTGAATACGGAGGAAGTCCCGCTCCTACCGCGCCGTAACCGGCTATGGTATTAGAAGAAGTAACCATCGGATAGATGCCGTGGTCGGTGTCTTTAAGGGTGCCGAGCTGTCCTTCAAGGAGGATGGTCTTGCCCTGCTTCTCGGCGTCGTAGAGGAATTTTCTGACGTCGCCTACGAAGGGTTTTACCATTTCCTTCCACTTCATAAGTTTGTTGAACAGTTCGTCGGCGTCCAAAGGCTCTTTGCCGTAAAGATTCTTGATAAGGATATTTTTAACCTCTAAAACGCGGACAAGTTTCTCTTTCAGCGCCTCCTCATCGAAAAGCTCGCATACCTGAAATCCGATCTTTGCGTATTTATCCGAATAGAAGGGCGCTATCCCCGACTTGGTCGAGCCGAAACTCGCCTTTCCGAGGCGCTCCTCCTCATAGACGTCAAACAAAACGTGATAGGGCATAACCATCTGGCAACGCTCGGATATCATGAGCTTCGGAGCCGGAACGCCCTTGCTTACGATATCGTTATACTCGTTGAAGAGTTTCTCAACGTCAAGCGCAACTCCGTTTCCGATACAGTTAACAACGCCTTCGTTGAAGGCGCCTGACGGTAGAGTGTGCAAAGCAAATTTACCGTATTTGTTCTTTATCGTATGACCGGCATTGGCACCGCCCTGAAATCTGACGACGATATCGGCATTTCCTGCCAACATATCGGTTATTTTGCCCTTACCCTCGTCGCCCCAGTTTGCGCCGACTACTGCTTTAACCATAAAACGATCTCCCATCCTTTAATCAGAAAAGAATACTATAAATATACATACACAAGTATTATACATCCCGCGGCATTTATTTGCAAGAAAAAATAAGCAAAAAATTCCCCGAACGCAAAAACGCTCGGGGAAAATCTGTTTTTGATAATTATTTACCTTTTAAAGCAAAATAGTTAGCAACGATCGCGATAATAAAGAAGAGGATCGCCGCATACTTAGTGATGTTTGCAAGCATGGCGTCAACCGTACGAGCCTTGTTTTTGGAAAGAAACGTATCCGCACCGCCCGAAATAGCGCCGCTGATACCTGCTCTGTGACCCTGCTGCAACAAAATCATCGCAATTATTACGATGGAAAGAACTATAACTACTACGCCGATCGTTATCTGTAAAGCCATACTATAAACCTCCGATGAACATAAAACTTCAAATCAATTTATCAGGTAACAGATATGATACCACAAAAAAAACGAATATGCAAGACTTTTTTTAAAAAAAGGAAAAAATAATGCCGATTTGCGATCCGTCAGCCTTTTTGGCAGTGACATCCGCCGAAAAGCTTGTCCGCGTTCAGGGTCCTTTCGGACTCGTCTTTTATAAAATCGAGCCGCTTGAAAACCTTGGCATCCATATCTTCGGAATATCGGATATCCATAACAAATCTTTCACAGGCGACGTGGATGGTACTTCGAAGTATTCCGTCGGCAAGCAAAAGATCGTCGGTCGGAAAAAGTTTTAATATCTCCATTCTTTTACCGTCAAGACGGTAAAGACAATATCCTAACAGTTCATCGCCCGCTTTTGCCGAGACGACGCCTGAATCATCGGCGTAATCAAAACCGTTTTCGGCAAAAACCGCTTTTATCTTTCCCCTGTCTTTTTCGGGTGAAACGGTTATCATTTTATCGCCCCCGTCGTTGAAACGGCGCCTAAACGCTGCATTTCTCTTTCGTTCAGCGGCCGCCATGATCCCTGAGGGAGCATCCCGAGTTTAACGCCCGCGATCTCGGTCCTTTTAAGCCGCAAAACCTCAAGTTCGACCGCCTCGCACATTCGCCGTATCTGTCTGTTCCTGCCTTCGGTTATGATAAATCCCAAAACCGTCCGGTCGGGC
>JAGAAE010000076.1 GCA_017615405.1 Clostridia bacterium
CGGGATATTTTGCTCCGACGTCAAGATACGGCACACCCGATGATTTTAAAGAGTTTGTCGATATTATGCACGAAAACGGGATCGGCGTTATACTTGACTGGGTGCCGGCGCATTTCCCGAAGGATGAATTCGGACTTTATAAGTTTGACGGCACCGCCTGCTACGAGTATTCCGATCCGAAAAAGGGCGAGCATAAGGAATGGGGGACCTGCGTATTTGATTACGGAAAGCCCGAGGTCATGAGTTTTCTTGTTTCAAGCGCAGTGTTCTGGATAAAAGAATTTCACGTGGACGGGCTTCGCGTTGATGCCGTCGCCTCGATGCTCTATCTCGATTACGGTCGAAAAGACGGCGAATGGCTGCCGAATTCCTACGGCGGACGCGAAAACCTCGAAGCCGTCGAGCTTTTAAAACAGGTCAACATCGCGACATTTAACGCAAACAGTTCGGTGCTTATGATAGCCGAGGAGTCAACGGCGTGGCCTCTCGTTACCAAGCCGCCTCACGACGGAGGTCTCGGTTTCAACTATAAGTGGAATATGGGCTGGATGAACGATATGCTTCGGTATATGTCGCTCGATCCTCTTTTCAGAAAGCATAATCACGATTGCCTGACATTCTCGTTTTTCTATGCCTTTTCCGAAAATTTCGTCCTCCCGATATCCCACGACGAGGTCGTTCACGGAAAATGCTCGATGATAAACAAAATGCCGGGCGAATACGACGCGAAATTTGATAATCTTCGTGCCTTTTATGCCTATATGATGGCGCACCCGGGCAAAAAGCTTCTCTTTATGGGGCAGGAGTTCGCCCAGTTTATCGAGTGGAACTATGAGCGTCCGCTTGACTGGTTCCTGCTTTCCTATGACGCCCATAAGAATATGCAAAACTACGTAAAGGAATTAAACAAATTCTATCTAAAAAACCCGACCCTTTATGAAATAGATTATTCCTGGGAAGGCTTTTCGTGGATATCTAACGACGATAACGATCAAAGCATAATAGCCTTTCGCCGTATGGACAAGTCGGGTAGGGAAACGATCTGCGTTTGCAACTTTGTTCCCGTCGAGCGCAAGCAGTACAGGATAGGCGTCCCGAACAAGGGCAACTATCGGGCTGTATTCTGCTCTGACTACCGTAAATTCGGCGGCAAAACCGAAGCCATTGAGCCGGTAGCGAGCGAGGATATCCCGATGCACGGCTACGATAATTCGATATCGATCGATATCCCGGCTATGTCGGTAACGTTTTATAAAGTTCCGAAACAAAAGAAATAACGGGAGTTTTTATGATGGAAGTTTCAAGAGTGTTTTTAAAAGATCATTATCCGTTTTTGGACGAGGACGGTAAAAACCCTTACGTTGATATTTATCTGCCCTATAACCTTGCCGAGATCAACCGCCAGGACGACAGGCGTCCCACGATGGTCGTTTGCCCCGGCGGCGCATATATGATGTGCAGTGAACGCGAGTCTGAGCCTATCGCCCTTAAATTCCTCGATATCGGGTTTAACGTTTTTGTGCTTACTTACAGCGTCCTCCCTCATAGATATCCCTCGCAGGTTTCAGAGGTCGCGGCGCTTTTTTACTATATAAACAAAAACGCCGAAGCCTTTCACTGCGATACCGAAAAGATAGGTATCATCGGCTTTTCCGCCGGCGGGCACCTTGCGGCTCACTACTCAAATCTTTGGGACGATGATATTATCAGAGAACGCTTCGGCGCGACCTACAGACCGGCGGCAAGCGTTCTTTGCTACCCGGTTATTTCAACCGTCAATCCCCATAGGGGAAGCTTTATAAACCTTATAGGTCATTTCCCCGAAAACGAGGATGAGATAAACCGTTTTTCGTGTGAAAAACTCGTGGGCAAACAAACGCCGCCCACCTTCTTATTCCATACCTTTGCCGATACGACCGTTCCGGTGCAAAACAGTTTGTATTATGCGTCGGCGCTTGCCGATAACGGGATCCCGTTTGAAGCGCATATTTATCCTGACGGGTGGCACGGTCTTGCTACTTCGGATTCTTTATCGGTGGAAGACCCCAACGATAAACTTATTTATGCCAGTGATTGGGTCATAAAGGTAAAACGCTGGCTGAACGTATTATTTGATTTAAAACTCGGCGGCATATAGCCCTGATAATAAATAGGAGATGTTTGTGTGGTAAGAAAAAAATGTGTTGCAATGTTGCTTGCAGGCGGTCAGGGGAGCAGACTCGGTGTTTTGACCGGTAAGCTCGCAAAACCTGCGGTACCCTACGGCGGAAAATACCGTATAATCGATTTTCCGCTTTCGAACTGTGTTCATTCGGGTATTGATACGGTCGGTATACTGACACAGTATAAACCGCTTGAGCTGAACGATTATATAGGTTCGGGAAAGCCGTGGGATCTCGACAGGTCGAGCGGCGGAGTCCATATCCTGCCCCCGTATCAGGGTAAAAAAGGCGGCGACTGGTATAAGGGAACGGCAAACGCCATCTACCAGAATCTTGCCTTTATAAAGCGGTATGATCCCGAATACGTCGTTATACTCTCGGGCGACCATATCTATAAAATGGACTACGCGAAAATGATCGAGCTTCACAGAGAATCGGGTGCGGCGTGCACGATCTCGGTTATGGAAGTCCCGCTTGACGAGGCTTCGAGATTCGGTATTATGCGCGTCAATTCAAACGACGTTATAACAAAATTCGAGGAAAAACCCGAAAAACCGACCAGCAACCTCGCGTCGATGGGTATCTACGTTTTCTCCTGTGACAAACTTGAAAAATATCTTACCGAGGATGAAAACGATAAGGATTCCTCCAATGACTTCGGCAAAAACGTCATCCCGGCAATGCTCGGCGCGGGTGAAAAGCTTATGGCTTACCGCTTTTCGGATTACTGGAAGGACGTCGGAACGGTCGATTCTTTGTGGGAAGCAAATCTTGATCTACTTAACCCGAAGATCCACCTTAATCTTTCCGATCCGAAATGGAAGATATATTCAAGAACGAGCGAGCTTCCGCCCCAGTTTATATCGTCCTCGGCAAAGGTCGAAAATTCGCTTATAACCGCCGGATGCGATATAAACGGGAATATCGACTATTCGATAATCTTTGAAAACGTAACGGTCGAGGAGGGCGCAACGGTCGAATACTCGGTAATAATGCCGGGTGCCGTCATCAAAAAGGGCGCTACGGTAAGATATTCTATCGTCGCCGAGAATTCGGTCATCGGTGAAAATTCGCTTGTGGGAGAGGAACCCGATTATACCGACGCAAACGAATGGGGCATAACCGTTATCGGCGAGGGCGTCAAGGTCGGCAGGGATGCCGGAATAGGCGCAAAACAGATGATAAAAAAAGAGGTCAAGGACGGTGAGAAGATATGATCTATTCAAAAACAGTCGGTGTCATTTTCTCAAATGCAAATGATAAAGCCTTAAAGGAGTTTACCGCAAACCGTTCTATGGCTTCGCTTCCTTTTGCAGGCAGGTATCGCCTTATAGACTTTGCGTTATCCAATTTTGTA
>JAGAAE010000077.1 GCA_017615405.1 Clostridia bacterium
AGGCGAATATCATCGTCGACAACGCAAGAAATCAGTCGGCGATGCTTCTTAACGAACTTGAAGAATTAAAGAAGAAGTTAAGCGCCGAAAACGCCGCCGAAAGCCTTGAAAAAGCGCGAAAGCAATATAAAGACAAGATGAAGGAGTTAGAGGAAAACGCCGATCCCGTCGAACAACTGAAACAGGGCGAAAAACTCAAAAGTTTGCCCGAAAAGGACACAAAGGTCATAGTCATAAGCCTCGGAAAAGAGGCGACGGTCGTTGAAACGAATTCAAAGACGAATAAGGTCAGGGTAATGTCGGGCGCCATAAAAATGTGGGTGGATCTTGACGATCTGGCGTTGAAAAAAGCCTCGGGAAAACAAGAAATACCTAAGACAAGAAACGTGACCGGCATTCGTTCCCGCGCCGAAATGGAGGTCAAGGGCGAGATCGACCTTCGCGGTATGGCAAGCGACGAAGCGATTATGGAGCTTGACAGGTATTTGGATTCGGCGGTTCTGTCGGGCATTACCGCGGTCACGATCATTCACGGCAAGGGCACCGGCGCTCTGCGAAAGGCGGTTCAGTCCTTTTTAAAGGGTCATAAAGCGATAAAGTCATATCGTTTAGGCGTCTTCGGCGAGGGTGAAATGGGCGTTACGATAGCCGAACTGAAATAATAACAAAGCGGCAAAACCATGCCGCCGGAATAAGAATAAATCACCGATTTTGTTAAAGAATACAAAATGGGTGATTTTTTAATGAAAAGAAGTTTTCTTGTCTGGCTCATCAGCTTCGCGACGACCTCTCTTGTGATAATGTGCCTTATCTTCGGATACTTTACGGCAAAAAACGGCATAGCGAAATATATCGACGTCAGGGATAACAAAACCGACGTCCCTTACGTTGACGGGTCGCCCGAAAATTTCGGGATAAGGCTCAATCTGCCGAAAAAAGAGGGGTTTTATTTTTATCTTGACTTTCAAAACCGCGAGATAGTCGTTTCGCCGATCGAAGCAAACGGCGCCGACAACGAAAGATCCGAAAAATACAACGTAGACCTGTCGTACGACCTGTTCGGAGAGATGATCGACAAGGCGGGCGGTATCGACGTTACGGACGGTGACGAGGATATAAGAATAACGGGGGTCACCGCGGCGGATCTTCTCAAGGAAGATCCCGAAAATGCGAAGATGGTTATGCCCGCATTTGTCAGCGCAATTTGCTCAAAGGGGCTTTCACAATCGGATCTTCTTTATATTTTGGACAACTGCGAAAACAGCGACGTTTCGCTTGTCGACCTTTTTCCTTATAAGGATATTCTCGCAGAAATGTTGGAAAACGTAAGGAGCGAAACTTAATAAAATTAAGCAAAAGCCAAAAGACAATGAAATATATCAGGCTAATGGCGAAAAATAATTAAGTTATTAGCATTTCCTCCTTTTCGGTTGACACCTGCCGGGCATAGTAATATAATTAGCGTATTGTTTTTTTGGAGGAAATATGATGAACGATATAAGCAACAATTTCGGCGAAAACGTCTTCGGCGATTCGGTGATGAAGGAGCGGCTCCCGAAGGAGACCTACGAGATCCTTCGTAACGCCGCGGTCGAAGGAAAAAGCATCGATATCGAAATAGCGAACACGGTCGCGCTTGCCATGAAGGAGTGGGCGATCGAAAAGGGCGCGACCCACTTTACCCACTGGTTCCAACCGATGACCGGCATAACCGCCGAAAAGCACGACAGTTTTATCGTCCCCACGGGCGACGGACATATAATAATGGACTTTTCGGGCAAGGAACTTATAAAGGGCGAGCCGGACGCTTCGTCCTTCCCGTCGGGCGGGCTTCGCGCGACCTTTGAGGCGAGGGGATATACCGCGTGGGATCCGAGTTCTTACGCCTTTATTAAGGAGAAGACCCTTTGTATCCCGACCGCTTTTTGTTCCTACGGCGGAGAGGCGCTTGACCAAAAAACGCCGCTTTTACGCAGTATGGATGCCATCGAAAAACAGGCGCTCAGGATCGTTAAGCTCTTCGGCATGGACGATGTAAAAAGCGTTCGTACGACGGCGGGTCCCGAACAGGAATATTTCCTTATCGACAAGGAGCTTTGGAGAAAACGCCCCGATCTTATCTACTGCGGAAGGACCCTCACGGGCGCCGTTCCGCCGAAGGGTCAGGAAATGAACGACCATTATTTCGGCGTTATAAAGCCGCGTGTTGCAAGGTTTATGAAGGAGCTTGACAGTGAGCTTTGGAAGCTCGGCGTTCTCGCGAAGACCGAGCATAACGAGGTCGCACCGGCACAGCACGAGCTTGCTCCGGTTTTCACCACGACCAATATCGCCGCCGATCATAACCAACTCACGATGGAGCTTATGAAAAAGATCGCCGACAAGCACGGTCTTGTCTGTCTTCTTGCCGAAAAACCTTTCAAGGGCGTAAACGGAAGCGGAAAGCACAACAACTGGTCTCTCGCCACCGACACCGGCTGGAATCTTTTGAAGCCGGGCAAAAATCCGAGCGAAAACAAGCTGTTTTTATTATGTCTTGTCGCGGTCATTAAGGCGGTCGATATTCACCAGGATCTTTTAAGGATCTCGGTCGCAACTGCGGGAAACGATCACCGTTTGGGCGGAGATGAGGCGCCCCCGGCGATAATTTCGATGTATCTGGGAGACGAATTGACCGAAATACTCGAAGACGTTGAAAGCGGAAATCATCACGATAACCGCGGAAAGACGAAGATGACGGTAGGCACCGAGGCGATCCCGGCGTTTAAAAGGGATAACACCGACCGCAACAGG
>JAGAAE010000078.1 GCA_017615405.1 Clostridia bacterium
AGGGAAACGTCCGACATATCTGCCAACGGCACAAGGTAAGAAGCGGATTTGTAATCCGCGTTTTCACCCTGTATCATAATTTCTTTGCCGTTATAAACCGATTTGTCGGAATGGATATTCTTATATTCCTTATAGGTTATGACGTCTTTCGGGGTCTCAAACACGATTTTTTCTATTGCAAAAGGTTCATCGATCGCCACAATTTCGAGTGTATGCTCTCCCTCGGATATCGAAAATTCAAAAGGATCGCTTTGACGACCGAGTGAATCCATGGCATAATCGTCGTAAAGTCCGAATCGTTCGCCCTGGGCCGGCGCAAACTGGTTGCCCGCCTTATCCGAACGAATGCCGCCTACGTTTTCAAAACATCTTTTGAAACAGATTTCTTCGGCGGCTTCAAAGGGATATTCACCGTCTATCTTGATACCTACGCGGATATCGGACCCGCTTCCCTCGATCGTTCCGTAATAAAGCCTTAAATAGTATTTATCGCTTGCGGGGGAGGTAAATTTGTACTTGACAGTTCCCTTTTCATTTTTCCAAACAAGAACGTTTCTTTCAAAAGAAGAATCATCTGCCGATAACTCGGCGTCGGATGACTCGACGTAGTCTGTACCGGAGATGATTATGGTATTTCCCACCGCAGAATTATCGCCGTTCGTATCGGCATAAACTATTACCGACGACAAAAGCGCAAACATCACTGCGAGCAATAACGAAGCAATTTTTTTCAAAAAATCATCCCCTAAACCGAACCGTGTCGGTAACGAAATTAAATATTTCATAGTAAAATCAACAGAAAATAAGCCGTTTTTTTAATTTTTGCCTTGATTTATATTGTAAAATGTGTTAAAATTCAACAGAAAGGACAGTGAAGTGTATGAAAGAAGTATCAACGAATTCGTTTTATCAGGAAACTATTTTCAACGTTTTCCCGTATGAACTTCCTGCGTTCCCTTTCGTGCATTTGACCAACGCTCCTTTTCGCCAGATGCACTATCACAGTGTCTTTGAGATCGGATATTGCTACCACGGTGAGGGAGAATGCGCCTGCTTGGACGGGGTCGTTCCCTTCAAAGAGGGAGATGCTGAATTCTTTTTCCCGTATCAACCGCATATTTCAAGGAGCAAGAAAAGCGATCGAAGCATATGGAATTTTTCATATTTTGATATTTCGGAAGTATTTTCCGAATCGATATTCAACAAAGAATTCTGGGAAAGATTCGTCGCCCTTGAAAACGGTCTGTACGGAATAATCCAGCGTGAAAAATACCCGCATATCTGCGACTGCATAGAAAGAATAATCACCATTTCAAGAGAAGATAAGGAAAATAAACTTATCAAGTGCCGGATGCTTATAGGCGAGCTGCTGGTTGATATTATGGAGACCCGCGCCGAAAACCACGAGATAAAGCAAAAGAGCAACGAAAGAATAAATAAACTCATACCCGCTATCACCTATATAAAGCAGCGATACAACGAGCAGATAACCATAACGAAACTCGCAAAGCTTTGTTATATGTCGGTTTCGTCCTTCAGAGAAAAGTTTTCATACGAGACCGGCGTATCCCCGCAGGAATACCTGCTGGCGACGAGAATGAGGTATGCGAAATATTATCTTGAGAACTCAAATGAAACGATCAGCAAGATATGCCAAAGATGCGGTTTTTCCGATACTGCGAACTTTTATAAACAGTTTTTGAAAAAGTACGGAATGTCGCCGACGGCATACAGAAAAAAGATAAATAAGGATAAAACAGTTTAAAAAACCATACGTGATCATCCAATAGATAGATAAAGTGCAAGCGAAATCATTTTCAAAATGCTCGCTTGCACTAAACTTTTCAGACCGGTTCAGCACAATCTCAGTCATTTCCAACTACTGAATCCGCTCTCCGTTAAAGAAATATCTTCCTTTTCGGCTAAGCAATATGCCCCAGATCACCGGAGCAACTTCGTTACCAAAGCAGCAAGATCTTCGGAATCCCGATTGCCGTCTTTATCAAGATCGTAATTTCTCTCGCTGCCGGATACAACCGAAGACTGACCTGCAAGAATCCTTTTATATCTTACAAGGTCGATTATGTTCAACAAATGATCCCCGTTCGCATCGCCATACATAACCATTATCGCATTGACGTTGGAGAGTTTGGTGCCGTTGGCAGAGAAGGCCTTTATAGAACCGAAACTGAACTCGGCAGGCACACCCTCGTCGGCAGTATATGTAAGGGTCGCAAGATTTCCGTTGACACCGCCGGTTGCCGAACATACCACAGCGACCTTGGTCGCACCCGATGAATCGGAGAAACTGTTAGCCGCGCTGTTTTTAGTTGCAAGACCCTCCGCAAAGCTTGAAGTCGAATAAGCGATCTCACTTCCGTTGTAGGTCAACATTCCCTGTACTGCGCCGCAACTGAATTCCGTGGTGATATCTACCGTAATGGTATCGTCAACGGCATCGATCTCAAACAGAACGTCATTAGTAGCATCCGCGTTTACGGGGACACACAGAAGCAAAGATAAGCAACAGATAACAGCTATCAGAGACAATAACTTTTTCATAATTCTTTCCTCCGAATTTTATAAAACCCTTTTTAGGCCATTATTTTATTATATGATACAGTTTCGGGGTCTGCTTTTTCTATTGTAAAATCGCTGAAATGTATTGTAAAATAGCCGAAAACCGTTATTGCGGATTTTTCAGATATTTACTTAATACCTTAAATATA
>JAGAAE010000079.1 GCA_017615405.1 Clostridia bacterium
GAACCGAAAAGTTCCATCTTTTCCTTAACGGTTTCTTTGATGGCTTCAAAGCCGGGAGCAAGAAGTTTCCTCGGGTCGAACCCCTTACCCTGAAGATCCTTGCCCTCTTCTATATACTTGCGGGTCGCAGCTGCAAAACTAAGCTGGCATTCAGTATTAACGTTGATTTTCGAAACGCCGAGCGAGATGGCTATTTTGATCATATCAGCAGGTATACCGGTACCGCCGTGGAGAACGAGCGGCATTTCACCGGTTAGCTCCTGGATCGCGGCGAGCGTGTCAAAACGAAGACCCGCCCAGTTTTCGGGGTATTTTCCGTGGATATTGCCGATACCGGCGGCGAGCATTGTAACACCCAGATCGGCGATCATCTTGCATTCCTTCGGATCGGCAACCTCGCCTCCGCCGATAACGCCGTCCTCTTCTCCGCCGATCGCTCCGACTTCGGCTTCAAGCGAAAGACCGAGATTATTGCAGGTCTCGACCAATTCTTTTGTCTTTGCAATATTTTCTTCGATCGGATAATGAGATCCGTCGAACATAACCGACGAGAACCCTGCTTCTATGCACTTCTTAGCACCTTCATAAGAACCATGGTCAAGATGAAGTGCGACCGGAACGGTTATGCCGAGTTCCTCGATCATACCCTTTACCATTCCGACGACCGTCTTATAGCCGCACATATACTTTCCCGCGCCCTCGGAAACACCGAGAATAACAGGAGAATTCTGCTCCTGCGCGGTTAAGAGAATGGCTTTTGTCCATTCAAGATTGTTGATGTTGAATTGACCGACGGCATATTTTCCGGCCTTAGCCTTTGTCAACATTTCTTTTGCTGAAACCAACATATAAAAAACTCCTTTTGGATTTAATTTGTTTACATTATAAATGATTGAAAGACAATTTACAAGCAAAATTGACATAAAATTATCAAATATTTCAAAGTGAATCATCAACCCGAATATTTTTGCAGGGTTTTTCCAATAATTCGGGATCTGAGAGATATTGTTGCATCCTCCTGAAAGCGATCGCAAAATGATACCCCGAACATATTCTTTCATCCATAACTATGCCGAAAGGCATACACTTCTCATAAACTATCTCGCCGCCCCTGCGTTTTGCTACCTCGCGGGTGTTTCCCATAGTAAGTATCTCGCTGGTAGTTCCGAAATCATAGATATGATGATAAATATGATTCGTTCTTATTGAGGCAAGATTTGAAATTACCAAAGAATTATGGAACGGAGAGGCATCTATGATCGATTTGGTAAGTAGTCCGTGCTTATCGAGGAATTTAAATAAATTCACGCCGACCCGCAAAAGCCCGGGAATACTCAGTAGAATTTTTATAAGTTTTTCCGTACCGTTATTTTCGGGCGTATTTCGGTTTTCTTCAACGTATTTATTTATAATGTCGTTGACTTCAAAAACAGTATTATCCGGCGAGAAATACATTTTTGACATAGTACCGTCGATCTGACCCGCTTTCAAAACAACCATTCCGACAGCGATCTCATTTCGCGCATAAATCTTCTTGTTAACAACGAAGCGGTTAAGTTCCGGATATTCGGCAACCGTCTGAACGTACGCCGCAAGGACGATGGCAATATGACTGAGATTGATCCCTTCCTTACGCTTTTTGACAAGATAGTTCTGGATCGGGTCAAGCGGAACATCAATAGTTACCATATTCATAGAGTCGGAGCGCTTGTCCATAATATGTGCCGCAACGGTATACATAGGATCCATATGTTTAAGTCTCTTTCCGTCTCTCCTCATAACTGCCCCCCAAAAATAAATCGTTTGTAAAACAATTATATTACATTTTGAATAATTATGCAAGTAACAATAAATAAAAACGCAATCCCGAAGGATTGCGTTGCAGTGATTAATCGTTGCTGTAAGGAAGCAAAGCGACCTGACGGGCACGCTTGATCGCAGTCGTAAGGGCACGCTGATGCTTAGCACAAGTACCCGTTGCCCTGCGGGGCAATATCTTCGCACGTTCAGAAATGAACTTGCGAAGCTTAGCAACGTCTTTATAATCAATTTCTTCCACTTTATCCGCACAGAAATGACAAACCTTTTTACGAGGTTTTCTGTGAAGCGGTCTATCTGTCTTTTCCATTGAAAAGTTCCTCCTGAAAAATGGTTACGCTAAATCTTAAAACGGCAGATCGTTATCAATATCGTCAGCGATCTCGCTGAAATCATCGGCGGCGGCATTAGAAAAAGATTCGCCGCTGTCAGCCGGAGAATTTGAACTGTCCTTTTTAGATTCAACAAATTGTACGTTATTTGCAACAACTTCAAAGGCAGTTCTGTTGTTGCCGTTTTTATCGGTATAACGACGGGTCTGAATAGTACCCTCAATACCTATCATGCTGCCTTTTTTGAAATACTTTGTTATAAACTCTGCAGTCTGCCGCCAAGCAACAATATTGATGAAGTCGGTCTGACCCTCTTCACCCGCACGATAGCGACGGGCTACTGCAATGGAGAAAGATGTAACGGAAATTCCGTTAGGGGTATTTTTTAGTTCGGGATCGGCTGTAAGACGACCGGTCAATACGACTAAGTTAAACATACTTTTGCACCTCCATTATTTCTTGATAGTCATTACGCGAAGAACACCTTCGGTAATTCCGGCAATACGCTCAAGCTCAGCCGGGAAAGTCGGTTCGGCGGTATAATTGAAGAAAACATAGTAGCCTTCCGGCTCGTCTTCGATAAGATAAGCTAATTTGCGCTTACCCCAATCGTCAACATCTTCGATAGCGCCGTTCTTTGAAATCAACTCGTTGAACTTATCCTTTAAAGCGGTAACTGCCTCGTCACCGTCTTTAACTGAAAAAATCAGAGCGGTTTCATACTTTGCTGTCATTTCGTTGCACCTCCTTATGGACAAATGTCCGGCTCCGTACAATCATAAAGCCGGCAAGGGTATTATAGGCAATTGCCTTAATAACTTAATAATTTTATCAGTAATTCAGCTTTTTGTCAACATATTTTTTCCGAAATATTGACGATTGGCGATAAATGTGATATACTACTGTCGAAAGTAAAGGTGAAGATTATGCTGCTTGCACTCGATATCGGCAACACGAATATTACCTTGGGCGTCTTTGACGGTGAACTTCTGAGGTTTACGGCGCGCCTTGCCTCAAATGAAAGTCTGACGTCGGATCAGTATGCCTATGAGATCAAAAATATACTTTCGCTCTACGGAAAAAATCCAACCGAGATCGACGACTGTATCGTTTCTTCGGTCGTACCCGGAATTGAGAGTTCGATTCTAAAAGCATTATCAAACATCTGTGACGTTGTTCCTCTTACTATCGGTCCCGGAATTAAAACCGGTCTGAATATTAAGATCGACAATCCGGCACAGCTCGGTGCGGATCTCGTTGCAGGTGCCGTCGGTGCGATCTCGGAATATACCCTCCCCTGCATAATCATTGATATGGGAACGGCCACCACGGTGAGCGTTATTGATAAAAACGGTTGTTTTTTAGGCGGTTCGATCGCCGCGGGCGTCAGGCTGACACTTAAAGCACTTTGCGAAAATACGGCGCAGCTGCCGTCAACGCAAATTACCGCTCCGCCTTCGGTTATCGGGACTAATACAACCGACTGTATGAAATCCGGTCTTGTTTTCGGTACTGCCGCCATGATCGACGGGCTTGTCGAAAGGATCAAAGAGGAAATTGGCGAAAACGCCTGTGTTATTGCAACAGGCGGACTTTCAAGAGACATCGTCAA
>JAGAAE010000080.1 GCA_017615405.1 Clostridia bacterium
GCCGCCCTCTTCCTTGGTCAATACGTAAACCTGACCATGGAACTTGGTGTGCGGATTGATGGAGCCGGGTTTGCAGAGAACCTGACCACGCTCAACTTCGTCACGGCCTACGCCACGGAGAAGTGCGCCAACGTTATCGCCGGCCTCACAGTAGTCAAGAGTCTTACGGAACATTTCCATAGAAGTAACAACGGTCTTCTTTCTCTCTTCGGTAAGACCGATGATTTCAACTTCGTCGCCTGCGTTTAACTTACCGCGCTCAACACGACCGGTAACAACGGTACCACGACCGGAGATAGTCATAACGTCCTCGATAGGCATAAGGAACGGCATATCAGACTTACGGTCAGGAGTCGGAATGTAGCTGTCAACAGCATCCATAAGTTCCTTGATCGGAGCATAAGCCGGATCGGAAGGATCGGTAGATGCACACTCAAGAGCAACAAGAGCAGAACCCTTGATGATCGGGGTGTCGTCGCCGGGGAATTCATACTTATCAAGAGTTTCACGAATTTCCATCTCAACGAGTTCGAGAAGCTCTTCATCGTCAACCTGATCGCACTTGTTCATAAATACAACGATTGACGGAACGCCAACCTGACGGGCAAGGAGAAGGTGCTCCTTGGTCTGAGCCATAGGACCGTCGGTAGCGGCGATAACGAGGATAGCACCGTCCATCTGAGCGGCACCGGTGATCATGTTCTAAACATAGTCAGCGTGTCCCGGGCAGTCAACGTGAGCATAGTGACGAGCGTCGGTCTCATACTCAACGTGAGCGGTGTTGATTGTAATACCACGCTCTCTCTCTTCAGGAGCCTTATCGATGTTTGCATAATCCTCAAACTGAGCCTGACCCTTGAATGAAAGATACTTGGTGATAGCGGCGGTAAGAGTAGTCTTACCATGGTCAACGTGACCGATTGTACCAATGTTTACATGGGGCTTATTACGTTCAAATTTAGCTTTTGCCATTGTGATTTTTCCTCCCTAAACAATATTATTTTTAATCACATTAGTTAGTTTACCAAAAAATACTCAAAATTTCAAGTATTATTTGAAAATTAGTCGTTCTTCGCTCTCGAAGAAATGATTTTTTCGGCGATGCTCTTCGGAACTTCCTTATAGCCGTCCGGTTCCATTACGTACTGACCGCGTCCCTGAGTCTTGGAACGGAGGTCGGTAGCATAACCGAACATATCACCGAGCGGAACCCTCGCGTTGATCTGTTTAAGACCCGAGCGATCTTCAAATCCCTGGATCTCACCGCGGCGAGCGTTGAGGTCGCCTATAACGTCACCCATATAATCCTCGGGGACAATGACGGTGACCTTCATGATAGGCTCTAAGAGCGCCGGGCTTGCAAGACGGCAAGCCTCTTTGAATGCCATGGAGCCTGCGATCTTAAACGCCATTTCGGAAGAGTCGACCTCGTGGTAGGTTCCGTCATAAAGCGTAACCTTGACGTCAACTACGGGGTAGCCGGCAAGAACGCCTGCCTGCAACGCACCCTGGATACCATTGTCGACCGCCGGGATGTATTCCTTCGGAATGGCACCGCCGGTGACAGAGTTGATAAACTCGTATCCCTTTCCTGTCTCGTTCGGCTCAACGATGATCTTAACGTGACCGTACTGACCCGAACCGCCTGACTGACGTTTATATTTGGTTTCGTGATCGACCCTCTTGGTGATGCTCTCTTTATAAGCAACCTGAGGAGCGCCGACGTTCGCCTCTACCTTGAATTCGCGCAAAAGTCTGTCGACGATGATCTCAAGGTGAAGCTCACCCATTCCGGCGATGATGGTCTGTCCTGTTTCATCATCTGTATATGCACGGAAAGTCGGATCTTCTTCAGCAAGTTTTGCAAGAGCAATACCCATTTTTTCCTGACCTGCCTTGATCTTCGGCTCGATGGCTACGCGGATAACCGGCTCGGGGAAGTTCATCGATTCAAGAATGATCGGATGCTTCTCGTCGCAGAGGGTATCACCGGTCGTGGTGTTTTTAAGACCGACGGCGGCGGCGATATCACCGGCATAGCAGGTCTCGATATCTTCACGGTTGTTCGCGTGCATCTGCAAAATTCGACCCATACGCTCACGATTCTGCTTAACCGAATTGTAAACGCCGGCGCCTGAATTAACAGTGCCCGAATAAACGCGGAAGAAACATATTTTACCAACAAACGGGTCGGTAGCGATCTTAAACGCCAAAGCGGCGAAAGGCTCGCTGTCGGAAGAATGTCTTACCTCTTCCTCCTCGGTGTTGGGGTTAACGCCCTTGATCGCCTCAACGTCGGTCGGAGCCGGCATAAAGTCGACGATCGCATCAAGCAACGGCTGAACGCCCTTGTTCCTGTAAGCGGTGCCGCAGCATACCGGGACCATCTCGTTTGCGATTGTCGCCTTGCGGATGACCTTCTTCATCTGCTCAACGGTCGGCTCGACGCCCTCGAAGTATTTTTCCATGAGTTCGTCGTCCATCTCAACGATAGATTCGATCATCTGTGAACGATATTTCGCGGCTAATTCCTTCATATCGTCGGGAATAGGCTCGCGTCTTACGTCCTTACCGAGGTCGTCGTAATAGATCTCGGCATCGTTCTCCAAAAGGTCAACGATCCCCTTGAACGTGTCCTCACAGCCGATAGGCAGCTGGATCGGAACGGCGTTGCAGTTGAATCTTTCCTTTATCATGTCGAGAACGTGATAAAAGTCTGCACCCATGATATCCATCTTGTTTACGAATATCATACGGGGGACCTTATACTCATTAGCCTGATGCCAAACGGTTTCAGACTGCGGCTCGACACCGCCCTTTGCACAAAGAACGGTTACGGAACCGTCAAGTACACGAAGCGAACGCTGAACTTCAACCGTGAAGTCAACGTGTCCCGGGGTGTCGATGATATTGATACGATGGTCCTTCCAGAAACAGGTGGTAGCAGCCGAAGTTATGGTTATACCTCTTTCCTTCTCCTGCTCCATCCAGTCCATGGTCGACGCGCCGTCGTGAGTTTCGCCTAATTTACGGTTGATACCGGTGTAAAAAAGGATACGCTCGGTCGTGGTTGTTTTACCGGCGTCGATATGAGCCATAATACCAATGTTTCTTGTCATTTCAAGACTAACTTTTCGCGGCATTTTTTCCTCCATCCGCATACTTTTTATGCGGTTTTTTGAAACAGTATAATATTACCATCTGTAGTGAGCAAACGCCTTGTTTGCTTCTGCAGTTCTGTGCATCTCTTCGCGTCTCTTAACGGCATTACCGAGTCCGTTGGTCGCGTCGATGATCTCAGCGGCAAGACGCTCCTTCATAGTGCGTTCATTGCGCTGGCGGCTGAACATTGTAAGCCAACGTAAAGCCAAGGTTTGTTTTCTTTCGGGACGTACCTCAAACGGTACCTGATAGGTGGCACCGCCCTTACGGACAGCCTTACATTCGAGCTGCGGCATAATGTTTTCCATTGCAGCGTCGAAGACCTCCAAAGGATCCTTTCCCGTTTTTTCACTGATGATGTCGAAAGCACCGTAAACTATCTTCTGGGCAACACCCTTCTTACCGTCAAGCATAATGTTGTTGATAAGGCGGGTAACCTTCTTTGAATTGTAGATAGGGTCTGCCAAAACATCACGTTTAGCAATAATACCTCTTCTTGGCACTTTACTTCCCTCCTTCATAATGATAATGATCTCATAGGTACTCGAGTTTAATCTCCCGTTGCACCAAGCAAGGCACTATACATATATTATATATAAGCCACTGCCGGTAAAAATGCAGTAGAGATCTCTCAAATTGTCTGCGAATTATTTCGCACCTGATTTCGGACGCTTCGCGCCGTACTTTGAACGGGCCTGCATTCTGTTCTGAACGCCCTGGGTATCAAGGGTTCCTCTTACGATGTGATAACGCACACCGGGGAGGTCCTTAACACGTCCGCCACGGATAAGAACAACGCTGTGTTCCTGTAGGTTATGACCTACGCCGGGGATATAGGCGGAAACCTCGATGCCGTTTGAAAGACGTACTCTCGCGATCTTACGAAGAGCGGAGTTCGGCTTTTTGGGGGTAGAGGTCTTAACAGCCGTGCAAACACCACGTTTTTGCGGCGAGTCGTTGTCGGTGAGGCTTCTCTTCATGGAGTTATAACCCTTCAAAAGAGCAGGCGCCTTCGCCTTTTTGACAGTCGTCTCACGACCGCTGCGAACTAACTGGTTAAAGGTTGGCACTTTTTCATTTCTCCTTTCCTTAAAAAATTTTGGGCATAACAAAACTGCGCACAATTTCGCATGCTCGCATATTATACCGCCGAAAAGACAATTTGTCAACATTTTTTTGCCTTAAAATCGCAGTTTTTTCGGCTTTTTTGCATATTACGGGTCAAAAACGAATAAAATTTTAAAGAAAAGAAACATTCGGAGTGTGAAGATATGGAAAAAAACCTTGTAAAATCAACGATCAATACATACGAAACGGTGCTTTGCGAACAGCTTGAACAGGCGATCGACGGTGAATTCAGCCTGCCCGATTTCTGCCCCGACGCGGTAAGGATCTTAAAGTGCCGGGCGGTGCCGAGGATCTGCCTTAAATCGGCGAGCGCAAAGACAGTAACGGTCGACGGGAACGTTTCCGTAACCGTTTTTTATTCGGATGAAGACGGCGGTATATTCTCCTATGAATACTCCTACCCGTTCAGCAAAACCAAGGACGTCGGTCAGAATATCGAGGAAGACAGGCTTATCGTCAAAACAAAGTGCGATTACATAAACTGCCGTGCGGTAAGCGGTCGGAAAATAGATATCCACGGCGCCGTCAAGATAACGATCACGGCAAGCCGCAGAAACAGTATCGAGGTCATCTCGGATATTGATGATGACAGTATCGAAGTGCTGAAAGGAGTTTCTCCCGCAACAACGCCGTCCGACTATGCCGAGAAGAGTATAACAATTGAGGAGGACTGCGAACTCTCGGGCGGTGAAAGCGGAAACTCTATTTTAAGATACGACGGCGATGCGTATATAAAGGAATGCAAAATATTAAGCGGAAAGGTCATATTAAAGGGGGATATGACCGTCTTTGTCCGCTACCTGAAAGACAGTTCGGTAAACACCATGAAATCGGTCATACCTTTCAGTCAGGTGCTTGATATAAAGACTCCGGGCGATGCTTGCGAATGCTCGGGCGAGGTCGGAATATGCGCGCTTGAAATAGCGCCGAAAACCGACGACGACGGAGAGTTCAGGGTATTTTCGGTCATGGCAAAACTGCTTTTGACCGCCGAAACCTACTGCAAAAACGATATCCCCGTCATACTCGACGCCTACTCGAAAAAATGCGGTGCCGAGATAACCAAAACGCCGGTAAAACTCAAAAAACTCGTTGATACGATATCGGACGGTTTCACCCTCAAAGACGAGATTAAAACTGCCGACTATTCGATACAGCGAATAATCGACAATTGGTACGACGTCCGTCTGAGTGAGAGCAAAATAGCCGGAAACGGAATAAAGGTATCGGGCGAGTTGCTGCTTTCGTTTATCATAAAAGACGAGGACGAAAACGTTTCGTATATCGAGAAGAAGGCGGATTTTGAGCATACCGTTCCGCTCGCCGAAAAGGACGGGGAGTTTTCCGCCGACCCGAAAATAATGGTAAAGTCACTCGGGTATACCCTCGTTGACGCAAACACGATAGAGGTCAGAGCAGAGCTTCTGGTAAAAACGCCCCTTTATGAGATAACCGAGATAACCGCCGTCACCGATATAAAAATATGCGATGATCAGGCATCAAATGGAAACAGCGACACGGCAATGGTCGTTTATTTCGGGCAAAGCGGCGAAAAATTATGGGATATAGGAAGACGGTATCTCTCCGCCGTCGAGGATATCAAAAAAATAAACGGTATCGAAGAGGACACCCTTTCAAAAGATACGACCCTCTTGATACCCAATTAGACGTTAGATGATAGACGTTAGACAATAGATGATGAGGCAATATTGATACATCGTAGGGGCGGATATTATCCGCCCGAATTTTGTCTGTGCGGATTTTGGCGGGCAGATGGTAGCTACCGATACAGATATCAGATGGCAGATGTCAGACATCAGACGATAA